>MEOQ01000048.1 GCA_001769275.1 Bacteroidetes bacterium GWF2_43_63
AACTTCTCTGGTAAAACCAATCGCAGTAAATCTGTTTCCATTTTGTGTATTTTTTGAACCCAAAAATACACTTTCTCCCCAAGTTTTTAATCTGACCCCATAAAGATACTAAAAAGTTTATTCGTTTGTGAAAGAATTTGCTTCGTCGACTGTTAAAGTATGTTAATTACATATTCGCTTTTCTGTTTTTAACAACTGAAGCCTGCATAAAACCAATGGATTGTTGAAAAAGTGATGTATATCATGTATTCCTACAATTTTATTATTGGACTTGCATTGGAAATTTTTGGAGTTTTCTTAACCTGCTTTTCGCGGCTGTCTTTAAATCAAGGAACAAAACAAAAACAACATTCCATCGTCCAAAAGCGACGAAGGAGCTGAAGGACATGGAACCGTTGTTTTTGCAGTTGTTACGACGGTTCCATGTTCCGGCTGAAAAGCATTGAAGTCCCAAATCGCCTGCCGGAACGGTGGAATGTCGTACAACCTGATGTTTTTTTAAGACAGCAGCTAATTGCAAAAACCAATATATTTGCAGCATGTACAGCCTCCATAATCATACAACATACTGTGACGGAAAAGCGTCGGTTCGGGAAATGATTTTGGCTGCATGCAACGAAAAGCTTGATCATTTCGGGCTTTCGGGACATGCACCAGTTCCTTTTCAAAACAAATGGAGCATCGCATCCGATGAAAAAGTCAAAGAGTATTGTGACGAAATTGCTGAAGTGCGCAAAACGTGCACCGGCCCAAAAATATGGACAGGGCTTGAAGCCGATTACATTCCGGGAGTATCAAAGCCGTTTGATCATTGGAGAGAAAATTTCGGCACCGACTATCTCATCGGCTCCATTCATCTGGTTGAAAACAAAGGCCAGCTCTGGTTTATCGATGGTCCGGCCGAAGGATACGACGCAGGTCTGCAGGAAATTTTCGGTGGCGACATCCGTGCTGCGGTAAAAGCTTTTTACAGGCAAACGTGCGAAATGATTGAAACGCAGAAACCGGACATCCTGGGGCACTGCGACAAAGTGCTTATGCACAACCGCGGCCGCTTTATCAGCTGCGACGACCCATTTCACCTCGATCTGCTGAAAGAAACATTATTGCTTGCCGCCGAAAATAATGTGATAGTAGAAATCAATACACGCGGCATTTACCGGAAGCTTCACACCGATTATTATCCCGGCAAATACATTTTCGGATTTCTGAAAGATAATAATATACGTGTAATGCTAAGTGCCGATGCACATATGACTGATCAGATCACCGGAGAATTTCAACAATTGAAAAACGATTTAATTGCTGCAGGCATCTTCGAAACATGGCTTCCGGAGTGCGTTTCGGGCAGCAACCCTCGAAGGGTTTGAAGGGCAGCAACCCTCGAAGGGTTTGAAACCCTTCGAGGGTTTTTACGCCCACTCTTCGCTCAGCACTTCACCGGAGACACTGACGACAATGGCTTTTACCGGCACTTTGCGTGTGGCTTTCTCAAGCGCCATCTGAACCAGCTTCATTAAGCCATGACAACACGGAACTTCCATCATCATCACGGTTATAGTGTTCACTTTGGCATCGTCGATCATCGACGTGAGCTTCTCAATATAAGATTCTTTGTTGCTGTCGAGTTTCGGACAAGCGATGGCCAGTTTTTTACCTTTCAGCCATTTGCTGTGGAAATTCCCCATGCTGAAAGCCACACAATCAGCCGCCATCAGAAGATCGGCATTGTGGAAAACCGACGACTGCGGATTGATCAGATGCATCTGAACCGGCCATTGCTCGAGCGCAGAAGGCTGATCGGCAGCAATGACATCGGGCTTTGATTCATGTTTGATTTCGCGGTGAGCTGAGCCCTGACATCCGCAAGCTTCGCCTTCTTTGTGATGATTGTGCACTACATAAACAACTTCCATCATGTCAAAGCCAAGCCTGTCCTGATTTTTCTGCATCCACTCCACGCCTTTTTTAAGCCAGATATGTTCGTTGTGATCTTTCAAATGTTTGAGATGAGCAATTACAACGTCTTTACCTTTCATATATAAATGCTCCATCACTTTATCTTCGTCGTATGGTTCAGCTTCACGCTCAGTAATGGTTATAGCACCTTCGGGACAGCCCCCGATGCAGGCTCCAAGCCCGTCACATAGTAAATCGTTGATCAGAATTGCTTTTCCGTTAATGACTTGCAATGCACCTTCGTGGCAACCATCGGCACAAATTCCACAGCCGTTGCATAATTCTTCATCGATTTCAATAATCTGGCGTTTCATATCGGTTTTTTATTTAAGTAATTACGTACCAAAATTACTCATAAAACAAATTCAAAAACGAAAGGATGATAATTGTCATGAAAAAAATAACTGTTTTGAATCTGTATTTATGTTTGACTAAAGCATGACAAATAATTAACAATTACGAAGATTTCAAATCCGTGATTAGCCTGCAAATGTCAAATATTCAAATCAGATAAATTATTTAACATATAAACAAGCAAATTATTGATTTACACCATTAGAAGAAAAAAAATATTAAATAAAAAAAGGAAATTAATTTGGTTAGCAAAGGAAAATGCCGTTACATTTGCAAGCAAAAAAAAACATGGAAATATCTCATATCGAACACATCGGTATTGCTGTTAAAGACCTGACAGAGAGTATAAAGTACTACGAAGAAGTTCTTGGATTGAAATGCTACGCCATCGAAGAGGTAGCCGATCAGAAAGTTAAGACCGCCTTTTTCATGGTTGGTCAGACTAAAATCGAATTGCTTGAAAGCACCGACCCTGAAGGTCCCATTGGAAAATTTATTGAGAAAAAAGGCGAAGGCATTCATCATTTGGCTTTCGCAGTAAATAATATTGAATCAGCGCTGGCCGAAGCCGAAACAAAAGGGGTTCAGCTTATTGATAAAACACCCCGCAAAGGAGCCGAAGGTCTGACCATTGGATTCCTGCATCCGAAATCGACCATAGGAGTACTCACCGAATTCTGCGAAAATAAAAATAACAAGTAATATGTCCATTGAACAAAAGATTGCCGACCTGATGGAGCTTCGCGAGAAAGCGCGTCTGGGCGGAGGGAAAAAGAGAATTGAATCTCAACACGCCAAAGGAAAACTCACCGCCCGTGAACGAATTTTCAAACTGCTTGACGAAGGCAGCTTCGAAGAGTATGACATGTTTGTAACCCACAACTGTCATGATTTCGGACTCGAAAACGAACTTTATTTATCAGACGGCGTTGTGACCGGAAGCGGTACCATCGACGGACGTCTGGTATTTGTGTTTTCGCAGGATTTCACCGTTTTTGGAGGATCACTTTCCGAATCTTACGCTAAGAAAATCTGCAAAATAATGGACATGGCCATGAAAGTTGGTGCACCCGTTATCGGCATCAACGACTCTGGTGGAGCCCGAATTCAGGAAGGCGTAAAAAGTCTTGGCGGTTATGCCGACATATTCCAGCGTAACATTCTGGCCTCAGGCGTTGTTCCGCAGCTTTCAGCTATATTTGGTCCCTGCGCCGGCGGAGCTGTTTACTCCCCTGCTCTGACCGACTTCATCATCATGACGAAGAAAAACAGCTACATGTTTGTTACCGGCCCAAAAGTGGTGAAAACGGTAACCGGTGAAGTTGTAACCGACGACGAATTAGGCGGAGCCGGCATCCATTCTTCAAAATCAGGAGTTTGCCACGTTGCTGTTGAAGACGAAGAAGAAGGCATTGCTTGTTTACGCAGAATGCTGGGATTTATGCCGCAAAACTGCATGGAAGATCCATTCGTTCTTGAAAACAACGACCCCATCAACCGTCTCGACGAGCCCCTCAATCATATTATTCCGGACAATCCGAATAAGCCGTATGATGTAAAAGACATCATAAAAACCATTGTTGACAATCAGGATTTCCTGGAAGTACATCAGCGATACGCACAGAATATCGTGGTAGGCTTTGCCCGTTTCGACGGAGCTCCGGTAGGTATTGTTGCCAATCAGCCAAAATATCTGGCTGGCGTGCTCGACATTGAAGCATCACGTAAAGGTGCACGTTTTGTACGTTTCTGCGACGCTTTCAATATTCCGATCGTTACTTTGGTTGACGTTCCGGGCTTCCTGCCTGGCACTGCTCAGGAATACGGCGGAATCATCATTAACGGAGCAAAACTTTTATATGCCTATGGCGAAGCCACTGTTCCTAAAATTACAATCACGCTGCGCAAATCTTACGGCGGCGCCCACGATGTAATGGGTTGCAAACAGCTGCGCGGAGACCTGAATTATGCATGGCCTACTGCTGAAATCGCTGTTATGGGAGCCAAAGGCGCCATTGAAGTGTTGGAAGGCAAAGCTATGAAAGGCATGGACAGCGACGAAATTCGTCAGGCATTCATCGCAGAAAAGGAGAAGGAATATGCCGATCTTTTTGCCACTCCATATCAGGCAGCCAAATACGGCTACATCGACGATGTAATTGAACCGCGCAACACACGCTACCGCATTATCCGCGGTCTGCAGAGTATTGCAGGCAAAAAAGATTCAAATCCGCCTAAGAAGCACGATAATCTCCCACTCTAATCTTCAACAGTCATGAGCACAGAAACACTCGAAATGAAAGTGACTGCCCCAACGGGAGAAGAAGTTTCAGACGAAATCGTGGCGGTAATTGCTGCAGCAGTTCAGCATTATCTTGAAACAGAGTGTGACGGCAAGCGACCGTTCACCATCCGCAAAGGCATGCAGCCTTTATCTCCCTGGAGCATGAGATCGAATATGCTCCGCCAGGTTCCGAATAACAATTATAAACGATAATCAACAATGAAGAAGTTTCAGTTCAAAATCAATGGAAAATTCTACGATGTCGAGCTCATCAATGTCGAGGGCGCTGCACCTGTAACACAAACCACAACTCCTGTTCAGCAGGCAGCTCCGGTAGCAGCTCCAGTTGCAACCACGGCAGCTCCGGCAGCCGAAGCAAAAGCCGAAGCCGCTCCAGCCGGCGGAAACGGTAAAGTTTCGGGTCACGTACTTTCACCACTGCCCGGCATTCTGCGCAGCTACAATGTAAAACCCGGCGACCGCGTGAAAAACGGCGATACCGTACTTGTACTCGAAGCCATGAAAATGGAGAATAATATTTTCGCAGAACGCGACGGTGTTGTGGTCGAGCTCATGGGTCAGATTGGTACAGCTGTTCTTGAAGGCGATAAATTAATTTCACTCGGAGACTAAGCATCATGGAATTCTCAACACATTTCTATTTCTGGGCTGCCTTTATCGCAGTTTATCTCATTGTGTTTGTTATTGATATGTATGTTACTTCCCATCGGAAGAAAGACATGTCGGTGGGTATTGCACTTCGCTGGACAGCGCTCTGGGTATCAATTGCATTGGCTTATGGATTTGCTATTTTGTTTTTCTATCCCGATAATGGCTCAGTGGAGATCAAGGGATTGATGTTTCAGAAGTTTTTGGCGGGTTATCTCACCGAATATTCTCTGTCTATTGACAACCTCTTTGTATTTATCATGATTTTCTCGCTCATGGGCGTTCATGAAAAGAATCAACCAAAGTTGTTGAAACTGGGTATTTTGCTTTCAATCGTTCTCCGGATTTTGTTTATCCTTGTCGGGATGGAGCTTGTAGAACGTTTCCATTGGATTATTTATATTTTTGGTGCTATTCTGCTGTTTACCGCTTACAAAATGGCATTCACTGCCGAAGATGACCAGATAGACCCCAAAGGAAATTTCCTGTATAAATCCGCTTCAAAAATGTTTCCGGTTGATCCGGATCCTGACAAAGGCAGTTTCTTCTCGCGCATCAATGGAAAGTTTCATATCACCATGGTGTCGCTTGTATTTCTTGTGATCGGCTCAACCGACGTATTATTTGCAGTTGACTCCATTCCTGCCATCATCGGCGTTATCAAGGAGGGTGCTGCCGGTATTCTGACCCCTGAAGAAGACAATTTTATTGCAATTACATCCAATGTTTTCGCTGTAATGGGACTTGTATCCCTCTTCTTTGCTCTTAAAGGAATCATGGGCTTATTCCGCTATCTCAAGCAAGGTGTCAGCTTCATTCTATTCTTTATTGGTGTGAAAATGATGCTGCCAGCTTTAGGGTTCATTAATGAAGGTGTTGGGAAAAGTATTGAAGAATTCTTTAAAAACAATTCATGGATTTCGCTAACAGTTATTATTGGTACACTCGCATTATCCATTCTTCTTTCAATTGCAATCAAGGAAAAAGAAGAATTGGTTGAAACAGGTCATACTCTTGAAAAAATGCAAGCCGACGAACCAATTCAGCTGGCGGAGATTGAATCATTGAAGGCCGAAAACGAACGCCTTAAGAAAGAAATAGAGGAACTGAAAAAATCAAAAAACTAAAATATCATGGGTAATTTCGAATTTGCATCGTTATTTCCAGCGCTGGCCGGTTTCACCTGGCAGCATCTGGTTATGATAACCGTTGGCGCCACGCTGATTTTCCTGGCCATTAAAAAAGAATATGAACCAACATTGTTGCTCCCAATGGGATTTGGAGCCATTCTGGTGAATATTCCCTTTGGCTCTGCCTTAGCTCAAATGGACCCCAGCGGTCAGTGGGCTGAAGGAGCACTCTCTGTATTTTTTGAAGCAGGTATTGCAACCGAAGTCTTTCCGCTGCTGATCTTTGTTGCCATTGGGGCAATGATTGACTTTTCGCCACTCTTCCGCAATCCATTCCTGCTGCTGTTTGGCGCTGCCGCTCAGTTTGGTATTTTTGCAACTGTGGCATTGGCTACTGTGGCTGGTTTCGACCTGTACCAGGCAGCTTCAATCGGTATCATTGGCGCAGCCGACGGTCCCACATCTATCTTTGTTGCCAATAAATTTGCTCCGGATCTGCTTGGTCCCATCTCGGTGGCGGCTTATTCATACATGGCGCTGGTTCCCATTATTCAGCCACCAGTAATTTATGCACTCACCTCAAAAAGAGAGCGTCGCATCCACATGACCTCGCCTGCTTCAAACAATAAAAAGGTATCACGCACGACCATGATCCTTTTCCCAATTGTTGTAACAGTTATTGCCGGTATCATCGCTCCTGCTTCGCTTGCACTGGTAGGATTCCTGATGTTTGGCAATCTCATCCGCGAGTGCGGTGTACTGAACAAACTCTCACTGGGAGCACAGAATGAACTTGCCAACCTGGTCACCATTCTACTTGGTATCACCATCGCTTCGACGATGACAGCAGAACGTTTTGTTCAGCTCGACACATTAATGATTATTGGTCTGGGTCTGGTTGCTTTCATCTTCGACACCTTTGGAGGTGTTATGTTTGCAAAGCTTCTGAATGTATTCATGCCGAAGCACATGAAAGTGAACCCGATGGTTGGAGCTTGTGGAATCTCTGCCTTCCCGATGTCGGCACGTGTTATTCACAACATGGGACAGAAAGAAGATAAAACCAACTTCCTTCTCATGCCAGCCATCAGCACAAACGTAGGCGGACAGATTGGCTCTGTTGTAGCCGGCGGTTTAATTCTGGCTCTGATTCCGTTATTTGCATAATTTAAGGAGGATACAACTATGACATCACAACATAACACTGCAGAAGTACCCCAACACAACAGCCAGCAACATTGCTGCCCTCAGAGTGATTCAATTCAGGCTGTTGACTCTTCACATTGTGCGAAACACAATCAGCAGGAAACAACCAGCACTATTGAAGTTGCTGCCAAACCAAAAAGCACCAACACCCCAGAGCAGAATCTCTCTGCTGCTTTTGAAGTAATGGGAATCGGAATGGCTGGTATTTTTCTTTTCATGGCCATTTTCTTTGGAATGATTAAACTGATGGAAAAAGTTTTTCCAGCTAAAGACTAACACATTCCTGATATTATTCTACAAAAAAAACGCTACGGAAACGGGGCGTTTTTTTATTTTTGAGGCTGTCTCAAAATTAAAAAATCGTTACGATATTCCATCGTTCCGGCCGGTTTTGAATTTGAAAAGGTACTCCGGCCGGAATATGGAATCGTCGTAACAGCCGCAAAAACAACGGTTCAATGTCCTTCAGCTCCTTTGTCGCTTTTGGACGGTGGAATGTTGTTTTTGTAGAAATCGCTATTTTGAGAAATCCTCAATTAAAACTGCTTCAAAAAGCGCACATCATTCTCAGAGAACATGCGCAGGTCCTTCACACCGTAAATCAGATTAGTAATACGTTCGATGCCAATTCCGAAAGCATATCCGGTGTAAACCTCAGGATCGATGCCACAGTTTTTAAGAACATTGGGATCAACCATGCCGCAGCCAAGGATCTCGACCCAGCCGGTGTATTTACAAAACGCGCATCCCGAGCCACCGCAGAGGTTGCAGGAAATATCCATTTCGGCCGAAGGCTCGGTAAAAGGAAAATAAGATGGTCGCAACCGGATTTCAGTGGAAGGGTCAAACATTTCGCGCGAAAAATGAAGCAATGCCTGCTTCAAGTCAGCGAATGTGACATTTTTGTCAACATAAAGTCCTTCGATCTGATGAAAGAAGCAATGCGCGCGTGCCGAGATGGCTTCGTTACGATAAACCCGTCCCGGGAAAATGCTTCGGATTGGAGGTTTTGTGGTCTCCATCACCCGAACCTGAACAGAACTGGTATGCGTACGCAGCGCTATATCCGGATTGGTGTCGATAAAGAAAGTATCCTGCATATCGCGGGCCGGATGCTCCGGTGGAAAATTCAATGCTGAGAAATTATGCCAGTCATCCTCGATTTCAGGACCCTCTTCGACCGAAAAGCCCATTTTCTCAAAGATAGTAACCATGCGGTTTTTCACGATTGCAAGCGGATGACGCGAACCCTGAAAAGTAAAACCGGCCGGACGTGTCATGTCATCGATGGTCGCATCCGACTTCGATGCTGAAAATTGTTGCTGAAATTCTTCGAGCTTCGCAGTAATGGTTTGTTTCAGCTCATTAATCAGCTGTCCGACTTCTTTTTTATCCTCGTTCGGCACCTCCTTGAAACGAGCAAAAAAATCATTCAGAATGCCTTTTTTTCCTAAATACTTTACTCTGAATGTTTCAACTCCTGCTGAATCACTCACTACACCTGAAAGTACCTCGTCGCGGCACTTTAGAATTTCTTCTTTCATCTAAATCTCCTAAAATTATTCTGCAGAAATTATTGTCACAGTCATTTCAATATCCTCAAGAGGACGGTCGTTTTCGTCGCGGGCCACTTTGGAAATGGCTTCAACAACGTCCATACCTTCATACACTTCGCCGAAAACGGTGTATTCCTTATCAAGCGGAGCATAACCACCAATGGTACGATAAGTCTCTTTCTGTTCTTCGGTGTATGTGAATCCCCTGCGTTTTTCAATGGATGAAATTTCTTTATCAGTAAACAAACGACCGGTCACAATGTAAAACTGGCTTCCGGAGCTGGCTTTCTGCGGATTGACATCATCTCCTTCACGAGCAGCCGCTAATGCACCACGCTTATGATAGTTTGCGGCATTGTATTCCATAGGAATATCATATCCGGGACCACCAGAGCCCAGGGCTTGCTTGGGTTTTGCATTTTTACTATCAGGATCACCGCCCTGAATCATAAATCCGGTAATTACTCTGTGGAAAATAATGCCATCGAAAAACTCATCCTGCACCAATTTGATAAAATTATCGCGGTGCTGCGGGGTGTTGTTGTACAAAACAATTTTGATGTCGCCCAGCGAGGTGGAAATCTGGACTTTGGTGCCTTCTGGCACTTGCTGAGCCGTTGCCAATGTGGTAATTACGCTCAGAAAAACAAAAAGAGTCAGAATTTTTTTCATTGATTTCAAAATTGATTTTCCAAAATTACAAATTTTCAGCCATATGACTATTGGATTGAGTGTTTGATCAGAATTGACTCAATTAAACATAAAGATTGCACATCGGATGCTATGAATATGGAAAATACATCTATTTTCTCTGTGACACAGAGTCACCTTTAGATTTGCCCCCGAATACATTTCAACGCAAATTCGTAGAAGTATTTCAAAATTCGGATTCAATTAACCGGAGGAATAGAGG
>MEOQ01000049.1 GCA_001769275.1 Bacteroidetes bacterium GWF2_43_63
AATCTACTCTGTGCGCCTCTGTGCGTACTCCTTTAAACTCTGTGTCACCTGGGTTTCAATTGCATGACATTGCATGATTGAAGTCGGCATCGGGTGCATTAATCAGAGGTATTCAAATGCATTTTAATGCGTCGACCCTGCCTTCAAGAGTCCGCAATGTAATGAAGGACCTGGAAGAGTCGGATGCAAAACCCTTCGAAAGGTAAGCACAAAAAAAGGCGGAGCTTTCGCTCCGCCTGGGTGAAACCAATTTAAAATTATTCCGTCTTATTTCCGATGCAGAAATAACTAAATCCAAGGTCTTTCATTTCGTTGCGATCGTAAATATTGCGTCCGTCAAGAATGAGCGGGGTTTTCAGACGCTTTTTCACATCATCCCAATCCGGATAACGAAACTCTGTCCATTCAGTCACAAGCATCAGTGCATCGGCGCCATCGAGCGCGCTGTAAAGGGTATCGGCATAGGTGATGATGTCGCCGATTTTACGTTTCGATTCATGCATGGCCACCGGATCGTATGCTGTAACGCTGCAGCCGGCAGCACGCAGTTTTTCAATCAGCACCAGTGCGGGAGCTTCGCGCATATCGTCGGTGTTGGGTTTAAATGAAAGTCCCCACATCGCAATTTTTTTCCCTTTTAATTCACCTTTAAAAAAGCCATCTAGCTTGTGAAACAACACCGATTTCTGGTCATCGTTCACTTCTTCAACTGCTTTCAGTACGCGCAATGAATATTTATTTTCGTCAGCAGTTTTAATCAGTGCTTTAACATCTTTTGGAAAACAACTGCCGCCATAACCAATGCCTGAATATAAAAACTTGGCCCCAATGCGTGTGTCTGAGCCGATTCCCTTGCGCACCATATTTACATCGGCGCCCACCAGTTCACACAGATTGGCAATGTCGTTCATAAAACTGATGCGGGTTGCCAGCATTGAGTTGGCTGTGTATTTTGTCATTTCGGCCGAAGGAACATCCATAATAATGGTTGGATGACCATTCAGCGTAAAAGGTTTGTATAAGCGGGTCATGATTTCTTCGGCGCGTTTTGATTCAACACCAACCACAATGCGATCGGGTTTCAGAAAATCACTTACGGCATCGCCTTCTTTCAGAAATTCGGGATTCGAAGCTACGTCAAATTCGATGTTCAATCCGCGTTTATCCAATTCTTCCTGAATGGCAAGACGAACTTTTTTGGCGGTGCCAACAGGAACTGTGCTTTTGGTGACCACCAAAACATATTTATTCATATGCTGTCCGATGGTGCGGGCAACTTCAATCACATATTTTAAATCGGCACTTCCATCATCGTCCGGAGGAGTTCCAACTGCTGAAAAAATCACATCTGAATCATTGACAACCGAGCTAAGGTCAGTCGTAAACGACAAGCGTCCTTTCTCGATATTGCGAACCATCATGGGTTCGAGACCTGTTTCATAAATAGGGGAGATCCCCTTTTTCATTTTTTCAATTTTTTCTTTATCAATATCAACACAAACTGTATCGATACCGACTTCAGCAAAACAAGTCCCGGTAACAAGACCAACATATCCGGAGCCAACAATTGCAATCTTCATGTACGTAATATTTAGATTACAAAATTAGCATTAATTCGGTATCAGAATATTTTGGAGCTGTTGATTGTTATCATGCGGGAGGTTGCACAATATAAATTAGGTCGAGATCAAGGTTAAGGTCAAGGTTACGCGTCAACGTAAAACGTTGCAGGCAGGAGACGCGCGCCCACGTTGAGGTTAAGCAGTCATAAGTTCTCAATAGAAGATTTTCATGCTTCTTCAACGCTCACGATAGCAATCGTGACAGGTCGCTTCACGTGAAACGTGACTAGGCGCGACGCAGAGAGGTTGAAGAATTTGCTGCATGCACTATGCTATCAGGGCCGCTTTTCCGGATACAATTCTTCTGTCAGATATTCCTGAATGCCATCCAATGGATTTGAAACGATGGAAGAAACAACATATCCTTTTTCGAGGCAATAGCGGATCAGCATATCTTTCATATTAAGCGCAATCGATCCGACAAAGCCAAGTGGTGCGCCTTTTTTCTCATACAAACTAATGTGATGACGGAAAAAAGTTTCGATGGCCTCAGTTTCCAGAGCAATCACATAAGGATGATCCTGCAAATGATTTATTTTCCCTGTGAGCGAAGCAAGAAAGCGTCCTGCAAACTCATTCTGATAAACCTGTTTCAGAAAAAAAGTTAAATCATCAGGATAATCTTTTTCAAGAATTTTCTTTATGTCATCAGGCAGTACACCACGCAGGTAATCGGCAGCAATGCGTTTACCCATCCAGGCTCCGCTGCCTTCATCGCCAATAACATAGCCGAGGGCGGGAATATTACGTTCAATGGTTTTTCCGTTCCAATAACATGAATTGCTGCCGGTTCCCAAAATACATGCGATGCCAGGGATATGACCAAACAAACCCAGCGCAGCCCCTTCCATATCGCTGTGAATATGCAGAATCGATTCAGGGAAAAACAGGCTGAGCGCGTTCTGTAGCTTCATCTGCATTTCTGTTGAATGACAACCCGCTCCGTAAAAATAAAGACGCTCGACCTTCATGAAATCAATGAAAGGCTTCAGGTTTTTTTCAACTTCAGAGCTGATGGATTCCTCGCTCAGATACACCGGATTCAATCCGCCGGTTTCCATTTCAAGAAAAATGTCGGGCCCGGCAAATCCGCGCCAGGCCGTTTTAGTAGAGCCGCTATCGGCAATAAGTGTTATTCCCATGTATTTGTATTGTTCAGAAAAATCAAAGATTTATTTTTATTCCCGAAAAGAATTTTCTCAGATCAGAATCAGACAGATAATCCCCATATCCCATCACTCCAATTTGAATGAGTGTATTTTTCCAAAAGAAAACACGATAAGTTATTCCGAACATTTCGTTTTTTTGTTTGTATTCGGCACCTTCGATTGATCCGCAATAAACTGTGGTGGCTGCGCTTGATACCATATCAAATTCTTCAAAAAAACCAGAGGCTGCTCTATCCAGAACAGCATGCATGTCAGACCCGGCATCAAATGATGTTGGATAAGTTACCTCCGACACAAAATAGGACGCTGTATCCAGGGAAAGGGAATAACTGTACATCACAACATCCATCTCCGTTACTTCCATCTCCTGTTTTTGCACCGTTGGTGTATCGGGAAATGCAATGATCAGGTTTCCGGTAGGCGCATTAAAAACCACCTGCGATGAAACTGCACCAGCAAACAGCAGCATTATAATCCCTGTCAGATAAACTTTCATGACATCAGAATTATTTGGTGACCTTAAAGGATTTGAAAAATGATTTTGCAGCTTTTTCTTCGGGATAAGCACCGCTGTTCATGATTGCAACCTGAAAAACAGTATTGCCTGCGATATAAACCCGGTAAAAAACTCCGTAATCAACACCCTGTCCCCTGAATTCAGCGCCTTTGTATTTTCCGGCTTTCACATCTTGCCGGTTGCCAGGGGTTATATTCAGTTCTCCGAAAAAACCTTCTGCTGCGTTGTCGATAAAGATTGTACGAGATTCTTCTGAGCTTAAATATTCGGAAGGATAATCGGCGCAGGCTACCATAAACACCTCATTGCTTCCGGTATAAATAAACATATGAAGTTTTACTGAACCGTCGGTTATATCAACATCTGAGTTCTGATATTCCGGGGATCCGGGGAAGGTGATTGTGAAATTGCCAAGCGGAGAAGTGTATTTTACCTGTGCGAAAATGGCAACAGAAAAAAGAATCAGGACAAATGAAATGAATGATTTTTTCATATTCTAATTTTTAAGAAGTTTTGATGAGTCGGCCCACGAATCAGAGCTCACTCTGAGGAAATAGACACCGGCGCTGAGATTTCCAAGTCCGGCAATCAGCTGGTAATTATAGCCGATTTTGAGTTCCAGGCTATCCTTCGACCAGACTACTTTTCCACCATTGTCAACAATGGAAAGATTTGCAGTTACATTGGAAGTCAAATATATTACAACATCAATCTCTTCGCTGAAAGGATTCGGGTTGGCCATCAGTTTGTTTTGCGAACCGGGTGCCTCGAAATTGTTTCCGCTGAGAATCATATGCGCAATAACCATACTTGGAATGCCATAACCATACATTGAATCAGGATTTGAATAGCGGCTGGCACTTTTTTTCACTGATTCAATTATCTCCATGTTCGTCAAAGTTTTGTTTGCCTGCCACAAACAAGCAACTGCGCCGGCCATAATTGGTGAGCTGAACGAAGTGCCATTGCTGGGATATACACCATCGCTGCTCGAAACCACGTAGGCTTCCTGTCCCTGCGCGCAAACAGTAGGTTTCACCTGATCGTCGGCAGAAGGGCCATAAGAAGAAAAATAAGCAAAGTTTCCATCAGCATCAACGGCACCAATGGTAAGAATGCTGTCGGCATCGGCCGGAGCTCCAATAAAATGCCATTCGTTGTTACCGCTGTTGCCGGCGCTGTTCACCACAAGTATTCCTTTCGATGCAGCAATGTCGGCACCGCGCGAAATGCGGGTTGTGTTACCATCAAGCTCCGAATAAAAGTGATTTTGCGAGGGGTCATCAAATTCAGTATAGCCAAGTGATGAGTTGATTACATCGGCTCCGACACTGTCGGCAAATTCTGCTGCAGCAATCCAGTTGTCTTCTTCAACAATATATTCAGATCCGGCATCTTCGGAACGCAGCAACCACACGCTTGCATGCGGAGCAGTTCCAACCAGCGTTCCCGGCACATTACCTACGATCAGCGACGCAACCGACATTCCGTGTGTTGCTTCTTCGAACAGATTATTTCCCGGCATAACAAAATCCTTATATCCCAATAGTCGTCCCTCATTACGCAGGCTGTCAAACATAGTAAGCGTATTGACATGATAAAAGCCTGCATCGAGAATTGCAATAACCATTTCGTCGCCCTGGAAGCCAAGTCCGTGAAGGTAATCAACGCCGATCATATTGGCCTGGTTTTGACCAAGTCCGTAATCGTTGGTAATACGTTTTAACTCTGACTCGACCTTCATCATTGCAGCCGCGGTTTTATACATGTTATCCGGAGATAACGACTGGGCGCCGCTTTTAAAAGGTTTCTTCCTTTTCTGCTGAAGAAATGGTTTTGTTTTCACCACTTCTGAAACAAAGGTCAGCGAAGTGATTTGTGAAACAATGGTTGTATCGGTTAATAGCACTGTTGCTGTATTGAACCAGCGAGACCTATTCAAAACCGAAGCCCCAAGGTTTGTAAGACTATCGATGTAAGCCTGAATAACAGGAATATCATTTTCATCTACGGATACACCCATTTTTTGGCGGCGATCAATGGCGCGCTGAGTAAGAAATTCTTCAGGATTGCTGACAGAATAAGGCGAATTGTTTTTATCGGTAAACTGCACGCGGTAAACAGCGCCATAGCTCTGTGCTTTAGCAAAAGCAGTTATCATCAAAAGAGAAGCAAACAAAAAGAGAAGTTTCATTTTATATTTCAGTTATGTCCATATTCAATTAATTGCCAGCTGTAATCAACACCAGCGACGATGCTGCCGGAAACAAAATCCTTTTCAACATCCTTATATTTTTTATACACAAGTCCGACATGCCTTGCATAAATTTCGTACTGGTTTTTTTCTTCAATCAGGTTGGACGAAATTTCCTGAAGGACCGTTACGGTAGAATCAAACGAAAACAAACCGGAGGCATAAGGTTCGTCAATTTCATCGTATTCAAAAATTTGTGCTTCGTTTTCATTAAATGCGTTACCGTCCCATTCCGTGCTGTTTCTGACAGGAAAAGCCAGACGTGTGAAGCGAACATTTTCCTCAACCCGCTCTGCAAATGAACTTGTCAGACACGAATACCAGACATCGCGCAGATACCAGTCCGTAGTATCGCTCAGCTTAAGCCATCGCTCGATGCGGATGCAGGGACGTCCCTGTGCATCGGTAAACCACGATTCATACAATTCTTTCAGCTGAAATGAAGTAGTTGTCACCGTATCATAAAAATCATCGTAGCGGGTAGAATCAACCTGATAAATCAGGTAGCTTCCGGGTGTGTAAGGAAAAAAAGAATAACCGACATCTTCGGGAGGCAGGTCGCTGTCTTTCTTACAGGCCGTTGTTCCGATAATCAGAATCACAAAAATTAAAATGCAGCTACGGGTGAATTTCATCTTTAATGGATTAATACATGTCGTAGAGTGGGTCGCCAATACCGTTGTCTGTAGAAGTTTTTCCGCGGTTTTCAATGTCGAGTTGAGAATCTTTTTTATTGAGTTCGAGCGGATCTTTATCTTTTTGAAAAACTTCACGGGAAACAACTTTGCCATCTTTAATATTTTCGCGGACAATTATTTTCCCGGCTTCATCATTGATAACCCAGTCGCCCTGCCTTATTCCGTCAACATATTGTCCGGACATATAAACGGTGCCGTTGCCATGATAGAAGGCCCAGGTACCATTGCGTTTGGTGTTGGCATAGGTTCCTTTAATTTTGAGAATGCTGTCGGGGAAATACTGCAGATATTGTCCGTCCATCCAACCATTAATAAATTGAACCGTTTCCAGAAGTTCTCCGGTCTGATAGAATCGTTTGCTAAGGCCCCATTTCTGGCCATTTTTGTATTCTACTTCTGAAATTACTGCGTCGTATCCATCGTAGGTTATCCAAATACCTTCGCGTTTCTGGTTGATGAACTTTCCCTCGGACAATTTCGCTCCTTCAGGAAAAAACATAATGGTACTGGAGTTTTTTCCGTTGTCGGAATATATGCTCTCTGACTTTACTTTACCATCAAAATAGTAATACACAAACTTACCAACGGGAACGCCATGTTCGAAGCGACCTTCGTATTTCAGGGTATCACCACTGTATTTTTTCCAGTATCCCTGCTTAAGCCCTTTGGCGTCCAACTGATTGAGTGTATCAGATGAATACTGTGCCTGGACGCAGATCACAGCAATTAGCAGGCATGCGATAAAAACAATTGATTTCTTCATACAGGTGTTCAATATTACTAAATAACGAGAACGGCGTTCAAATCTTTCATGAAATCAGAAAAAGAAGGATAAGACATATCAAACTGATTGTCGGTGATTCCCATTTCCTCCGGATTTCCAACAAAAACAGTCTTCATTCCAAGAGCGCGTGCAAATTCCATATCGCTGGCAGAGTCGCCAATCATGATGCTGCGTTTGAAACTTATCTGAGGAAAATCTCTGGCGGCCTGCACGGCCATGCCCGGATTGGGTTTGCGGGTATGGTGGTTTGACTCGGCCAGAAACGGGCTGAAATATACTTTATCAATACGACCATGGGCTTCGGCGATCCGCGCAACCATGTGTTCATGAATTTGTGCAAGCTGATCTTCGCTCATCAATCCTTTTCCAATACCTTGCTGATTTGTGACCACGATTATTTTTCCAAAAACTTTTGAAGCCACTGAAATGGCCTGCAACACACCGGACAGGAATTCAAACTCATCTACAACAGTAATATAACCGCCAATTTTGCGCTGATTTATCACTCCGTCTCTGTCGAGAAACAAAGTCCATAAACCATTTATTTTCCATTGCAGCAGAATCTGCTTATTGTTTGCCGGCTCTTCCATACTAAAAAAGTTATTTCAGATTTCCGAAAAATGAAGACTCGACGGCCTCACAAATGATGTGCCCAATTAATATATGCGCTTCCTGAATCCGGGGAGTGTCCTTTGAAGGGACAATGATGCAGTAGTCTGCAATATTTTTCAATTCGCCCCCATTATTTCCTGTCAGTGCAATAGTGGTTACTCCTGAATCTCTGGCCATGCTAAGGGCGCGGATAATATTAGCTGAATTGCCTGAAGTGGAAATTCCAATGAGAATATCGCCCGGGTGACAATGAGCCTGTGTTAGCCGGCTGAATATTTCGTCGAAGCTGAAATCGTTTGAAACAGCAGTGAGATATGATGTGTTTACCGTGAATGATTCAGCGGGCAGGGGCGGGCGATTGAGATAGAAGCGTCCGCTTAGTTCTGCAGCAATGTGCTGAGCATCGGCAGCACTGCCACCATTGCCACATAGGTAGAGACTGTTTCCGCTTTTAAAACAATGAATGATTGCATTGATAGCTTTATCAATGGTCTGAATCATGCCGGCATCGTTCAACAATGCTTGCTTGACAGCAATAGATTCATTGATTCTTTGTTCAATCATCCGTTTTGTTTTTTTTCAAATTGAGAAATTCTCTGACAATATATTTGTTTCTGTCGGCAGTTGCACGGCCTACCATTTCGGCAAGGAAACCACCAATAAAAAGCTGTGAACCAATTACCATGCATAGGAGTGCGAGATAAAAAATTGGTTTATCGGCAATCATATAAACGGAATAGAAAATTTTCAAAACAGCAAGATAGCCAGCGATTATAAATCCAATCAGAAAGAGCAACGATCCGATGGATCCGAAAAAGTGCATCGGACGTTTACTGAATCTTCCAACAAACATGATGGTGAGCAGATCGAGAGGTCCCCGCACAAAGCGGCTCATTCCAAATTTGCTGGTGCCATACAAACGCTTGCGATGCTGAACCACTTTTTCGCCGATTTTCGAAAAACCGGCCCATTTGGCTATCACCGGCAAATAGCGATGCATTTCGCCATACACTTCAATGCTTTTGACTACATCGATGCGGTAGGCTTTCAGTCCGCAGTTCATGTCGTGAAGCTTCAGTCCACTCATTTTGCGCGTGGTCCAATTGTATAATTTGCTTGGAATATTCTTGGTAAAAGTGTTGTCATATCGTTTCTTTTTCCAGCCCGAAACAATGTCGTAGCCTTCTTCTTTAACCATTCGGTACATTTCGGGCACTTCATCGGGACTGTCCTGCAAGTCAGCATCCATGGTGATGACAACTTCGCCCTGAACCTTTTCGAATGCAGTTTGCAATGCAGCAGACTTGCCATAATTGCGACTGAAGCGAATGGCTTTGATGTTTGAATTATTTTTCTGAAGGTCGTTGATAACTTTCCAGGATTGATCGGTACTGCCATCATCCACAAAAACTATTTCGTAGGTGAGTGCATTTTCTTTCATCACACGTTCGATCCATGCTGAAAGTTCGGGCAGACTTTCTTCCTCGTTGAGAAGCGGAATAACAAAAGAAATATTCATTTATTGAGCAATTAAACTGTCTTCGGGCTTATCTTTCTTTTTGGCAACAAGTGCAACCAAAGCACCTACAATAATTGATTTTCCAAGAAAAATGGCAAACTGCATAAGGTTGTTTTCAATAAGAAGAAGCTTCTTTATATCCTCTGGATTGCCCATTTTGTCAGCGTATTGCGGATATTCTTTAATGGCCTGTATGGATTTAAAATAGATCTCATCAATGCAGACTTCATTGTATGCCGGGTCAATTACAAACAATACCAAAAGTTTCATTGCCTGATAACAGAACAATCCTATAAGCATAACACCACCCGACAGAATAATGGCATGGCCAAAATTAATCTTTTTCTCTTCGGTCATCTTGCGAACCTGCGAAATGCTCATAAACATGAAAATCAACACAACAGTAGCTTCAACAATAAAACTTACAAAGCTAAATGTGAAGAAATTTACCCCCGTGAGGTAAAGCACAAGGAAGTAAGCCGCCAGTATTCCACCGGCATAAAGTCCGTTTTTCAACAGAGTTTTCTGAATAATTTCTTTCATCTTTTTCAATGTTGGTTGTGCAAAAATAGTCAAATATTTCTTTGTAATTATATAAGTGTATAATTGACCAGAGTCAACGCATTAAAACGCATGCGAATACTTCTGATTGACGCACCCGATGCCGACTTCAATCATGCAATGTCATGCAATTGAAACCCAGGTGACACAGAGTTTAAAGGAGTACGCACAGAGGCGCACAGAGT
>MEOQ01000050.1:0-159143 GCA_001769275.1 Bacteroidetes bacterium GWF2_43_63
ATCAACAGAATTATTAACATATTTTGTTGATAACTGTCTGAAATTAAAAATCCAAAAAATGATTTAATCGTTTTCAGTGTTTCGAACACTCATGATTTGAAATCCGTGCGATGTTTTTTTATCGAATGTTGCAAAGAAAATACAATCTGTCACGGATTGCAAATCCGCGCCAGAGAAATGATTTTTCACAACTTTATTTCATCTCACTCTTCAACCCAACCAGAAACTCTTTTACCCGTGTGAGTGTGGTTTGAATGGTTGCATTACGCTCGATTGATTTGCGGTCTGACTTGATTCGCTCACGGGCTCCTTTGAGAGTGTAGCCCTTTACTTTCGTGAGGTAATAAATCATATCGAGCAATACAATGTCTTCGTCGGTGTAGAACCGGTTTCCCTTTTTATTGCGTCTGGGCTTCAGTTCAGGAAACTGCTTTTCCCAAAAATGCAGGGCCGACGGGCGGATTTTATACCGTTCGGTAATTTCTCCGATCGAATAAAATAATTTACTGTCGTTGGTGTCGGCCATGCACAAAAATACAAATTTAATTTACTAAATCCCTCGAAGGGTTTCAAACCCTTCGAGGGATGAGATCTTATTCGTATTTTTGCCTCGATTCCCCCAATCCCAATTTCAGATGAGACATATTTCAATTTTTGTTTTTGCTGCTTTATTATTCCAGGCAGCAACCGGATTTTCGCAAAACAACGTTGAACCAGCACCATACGGCCCGGTGCCTTCCGAACGGCAGCTTCGCTGGCACGAAACAGAATTTTACGCCATCATTCACTTCACCCCAACAACCTTTGAAAACAAGGAGTGGGGCTATGGTGATGCTGATCCATCGGTTTTCGACCCGTCTGACTTCGATGCGAATCAGATTGTGGCAGCAGCTCAGTCCGGTGGCATGAAAGGGATTGTTTTTGTTTGCAAACATCATGATGGATTTTGTTTATGGCCTACCAAAACAACCGATTACAACATCTCAAAAAGTCCGTGGAAAGGCGGGAAAGGCAATATGGTGCTTGAATTCCGCAAGGCATGTGATAGTCTTGACATGAAATTCGGCGCTTATGTTTCGCCATGGGATCGCAACAGTCAATATTACGGAAAGCCAGAATACGTAAGGATTTACAGAGAACAACTCAAAGAAATTTATACCGGCTATGGAGAATTATTCATGTCGTGGCACGATGGCGCCAACGGCGGAGATGGCTTCTATGGCGGTGCAAAGGAAATGCGAAACATCGACCGAAAAACCTACTATGGCTGGGATTCAACTTGGGCAATAACCAGATCCATGCAGCCAATGGCCTGCATTTTCAGCGATGCCGGCTGGGATGTACGATGGATCGGAAACGAAAACGGTATAGCCGGAGAAACCTGCTGGGCTACATATAGCCCGCATGGGAGCGATGATTCCGAAAGGCCCGTACCAGGTGATACAAAATATAAAGAAGGAATAACCGGACATCGCGATGGAAAATTCTGGATACCCGGAGAGTGTGATGTGCCGCTGCGCCCGGGCTGGTTCTATCATTCTGATCAGGACAATCAAATCAAATCAGTGGAAGAACTGAAATATATTTATTTATGTTCTGTCGGACGTGGACAGTGTCTCGATCTCGGATTATCCCCTGACACGCGCGGGCAGCTGCATCCGAATGATGTTGATACGCTTACTGCTTTTGGAAAATGGCTGATCGAAACATTTAATGAGAATCTTGCTTTAGATGCAAAAATTTTCGCCAGCAATGTAAGGGGTAAAAACAATAAAAAATTTGGAGTTCAAAACCTTACGGACTCAAGTCGCTATTCCTATTGGGCAACCGATGATGAAATTAAAGAAGCCGAGTTAATTTTGAGCTGGAAAAAGGCGCAGACATTTAATTTCATCACGATCAGGGAGAATATAAAATTGGGTCACCGCATCGATTCAGTCGCGTTTGATATTCTGGAGAATGGCGCCTGGAGCGAAGTTGCTCGGATCACAAGTATTGGTGCGCTGCGCATTGTTGAATTGGATAAATATTACACGACAAAAAAATTGCGCGTTCGCATTTTAAAATCAGCTGCTGAGCCCTGTGTGAGCGAGATTGGAGTTTATACCGAATAGGTCAATACCAAGGTCAAGGTCACGCGTCGGGAGACGCGCGCCCAGGTAAAGGTCAAGAACAAGGTCACGCGTCAACGTAAAACGTTGTATGCGGTAGACGCGCTCCCAGGTTAAGGTCAAGGTCAAGAAAAGGTCAAGGTCACGAGTCAGCGTCACGCGTCAGGAGACGCGCGCCCAGAGACGCGCGCCCAGGTTGAGGTTATTTCACCCTGCTGTCATCCTAAGTGTCAGCCAGCTTGCGGATGTATCGAAGGAGACAGCGGGATAAACTCCGCTAAAACGTCGATTGCGAAAATCAAAAATCTAATCCGCTGCAGCGGACTAAAATCTTATATCTAAAATCAATTCCGAATATCTTCGCAATTGTCGAATTCTTTCATTGAACTTAGCTTTTTCTGATCTTTGAAGCCGTTTCTTTTGGCATTGTTCAGATAAATGCGGGCTTTCATGCATTGCCCCGAAGCAGCGTAGTATGCAGACATAAGAATAAGCATATCGGGATTTGCAGGTTCCGTGTATTCATACATCCGCAGGATGCTGAAATAAAAAGGAATATTCATTTTTTTTGCCTGATTCGAAAATGAATAGGCTGCAATACCGCACCAGGCCTTAACTCTATACAATACATCGGATTGCAGCGAAAGAGAATCAGTTGTAATTTCGTTGTTCAATGAATCAATCAATGCAAAATATTTCAATGTGTCAGCATCCTGAAACATTGCTCCGATGCGGTTTTGCATCAGTACTTCCATTTTTGAATTGGCATTCATTTCTGCAACAAATTCCTCTGGAAAATTCTTTTGCAGACTGTCGGCGAAATTTTGCAGTTTCAGATTACTCATTTCACCGAGCGCAAAAAGGGCACTGGAAGCAGATTGCAAAGCAAGGTCAGGACGCTGAAGATTCAGAAATATTTTCGATCTTTTGAGAAAATCGTTTTCATTAGCTGAAGTCACTTTGCCATTTGACAGTCGTTCGATCAACACAAAGAAATCTTCGAAAGTCTCGGCGGGAGGCCAGTCGTGGCGGCCTGCGAAAACGCTCAGAGATCGCGGTCTTTTAACTGTTTGATTGTTGAATAGACTGGCAACTTCGAAATAATTAAAATCTCTTGATCCCACAAACATCATTGCCGGTTTCGAAGATCGCGACCATGCCTGAACATCAGCCGGGCCGGCACCACACATAGCGACGGCATTCACTTCGGGCATTTTGTTTTCAATCAGTGTTGCAACCCGCGCTCCGCCTGAAAATCCGGCGATAAATATTTTTGTGCTATCCACCGGAGCTGTTGCATATAGTTCGCTAAGCCAGGGTTTGAAGCTGCGATAAATATTTTCAAAGGCGATATTGTTTGAAGATGGATTGAAACCGGCAAGTATTACATGGTATTTCTCAGCAAGATCGGTGTATTTCTTCAAAGCCGGAGCTGTGTTTCCATGCGGATCTAGCAATATTAGCACCGGAACTTTTCTGACCCCGGTACCCGACGGGACATATAAATTATAACGTACACTTGTATCGGATTTGCATTGGATATTCTGATAAACGGCACCCTGCTGCTTTATATCACAGAACCGGCATTCTTCCTGGCTGTTACAGGAAGTAAGCTGAAATAATAAAATTGCAAAAAGCAAATGAAAGAATTGTTTTTTAGAAGAAACTCTTTTCATACATTCATCATTTGAATGCAAATGTACATGAAAAAAGCCCGTATTGCGACGAGCTTTTTCTCTAGGATCGGATAATTTATTTCATGTATGGATATTTGAAATTAGTAGCGGGAATGTACGTTTCCTTGATAGTCCTCGGACTGGTCCAGCGTATCAGATTGAGATGTCCGCCTGCTTTATCATTGGTGCCAGATTTGCGCGCACCGCCAAATGGCTGCATACCTACCATGGCTCCTGAAGGTTTATCGTTGTAATAAAAATTGCCGGCGGCATATCGCAGGGTGCGGCAGGCCTCAATTATTGTTTGCCGGTCGCGGGCGAAAACCGAACCTGTCAAGGCGTAAGGAGAGGTTGCATTAACCATTTTCAAAGTCTCATCCCAGTCTTCGTCGTTGTAAACATAGATGGTCATTACCGGTCCGAAGATTTCCTCTTCCATTGTTTTGAAATGAGGATTGCTTGTGAGTATCACTGTTGGTTGGATAAAATAGCCAATTGAATCATCGCCTTTTCCGCCACAGAGGATTTCGGCATCTTTTGCTTCAGCAGCGAATTTGATGTAATTCATGATGTTGTCGAACGCTGTTTTATCAATAACAGCATTCACAAAATTATTGACGTCACTTACATCGCCAACTTTCATTTCGTTGACTATCGATAAAAGCTTTGTATGAATTTCCGGCCACAGCGATTTTGGAATATACGATCTGGAAGCAGCTGAACATTTCTGCCCCTGATATTCGAATGCACCGCGGGCTATGGCTACTGCAACTTCCTGCGGATCTGCACTGTTGTGCACCACAATAAAGTCTTTTCCGCCTGTTTCACCGATCAGTTTTGGATAGGACACATAGCGATCGAGATTGGCTGCCGTAGTTTTCCACAAATGATTGAAGGTATTCGTTCCTCCTGTAAAATGAATGCCGGCCAGGTCTTTATCTTCCATTACAATGTTCCCAACAACGCTGCCAGGGCCGGGAATGAAATTGATAACGCCATCGGGCAGGCCTGCTTCTTTGTAAATCTTCATGAGCAAATAGTTGCTGAGCAGCGCTGTGGTAGCAGGTTTCCATACAATTGTGTTGCCCATGAGTGCAGGCGACATGCAAAGATTGAGTCCTATTGCAGTGAAATTGAATGGACTCACAGCAAAGACAAATCCTTCCAGTGGACGAAACTCAAGCCGGTTAAGAGCTGCGGTATCTGAGGTGGGTTGATCATCGTAAAGTTTTGAAACGAAGTAGCTATTGAAACGCAGGTAATCAATGCTTTCGCAGGCAGCATCGATTTCGGCCTGGAAGAGATTCTTTCCCTGTCCAAGCATGGTTGCTGCATTTATGAGATACCGGTATTTTTTCGATAGCAGTTCCGCCATTTTCATAAAGATTGAAACACGCTCTACCCACGACATGTTGCCCCATTCTTCTTTGGCCTCCATGGCAGCTTGAATGGCCATTTTAACTTCTTTTTCTCCTGCTTTGTGATAAGTTGCGAGCACTTTTTCGTGATTATTGGGGCTTACAACGGTGCCGATATTGCCGGTTCTAACTTCCTTACCTCCTATAATCAGCGGAATGTCGATTTGGTCTTCACTCATCCGCTTGAGTTCACTCATCATTTCAATATATTCAGGCGAGCCGGGTAGATAATTGAAAACTGGCTCACTGTGCGGTTCGCGAAGTTGAAAAATTGCATTGTTCATTATTTATTCCTTTCTTCTTTAGTTGCTTTTTTGTTTGTTGTTGTAAACTTACGATATGAAAAGAAATGCATATCGATGACAAAATTACATAATTATTCGATTTTGAATGGAAAAAGAAGATAATTATCAGCTAGAATTACAACGTTTTGCCAAAAAACGCCCGAAAATCGTCCATATTATTCATGTTTATGAGGATGTCCGGATTATTGACTGGAATTTCAATATCCGGAAACTTCATAAGTTCTTCTTTGAGATTTGTCTGGTTCCCATCCTGGCAAAGTAATGCCTGCCACACAGCGGCCCCCAGTGCTATCGGATGTCCACGTTGTTTGTTGAAAGTCGGAACGACAACAGATACGCTGTTGGCTTTCTCAGCTATTGCATTCAAAACTTCGAAGCCGGCAAAAGGATTGTCGATATTCTGAAAAAAGCAGGTTGTTCCGGAATCAAGTTTTTCCAGTCCGAGTCGAATAGAATGGAAGCGGCCGAGTTCTGGATTATCATTTACAACAATCACGGTATTGGCAGAAAAACGAATTTTCCGGTTTTCAATTTCATGGAAGTCATTTGAATTGACTACCAGAATTATTCTCAGGCAACCAAACTCCAAATAGCGGGCTTCAAGTTCTTCAACAAAGGTGTGATTGCCAAAAGGAAGAAACAATTTGGGCGTTCCCATGCGTTCACTGTTTCCTGCAGCCGGTATCAGAACGGAAAATGTTTTTTGATTGCTTAACATGACAGTACAAAAATACACTGAATTGCATATTGTATTGAAAATATTTATATGTTTGTTTTTCAAACACAAACAAAATGGTAAAAATATTTGATCTGGAATCTGACCAGTTTATTGTTGACCTGACAGATGAAGAATTTGCTGCTTTGGCAGAAGCACTCGAAGAAGATTCAATCGGCGATGTTGATTATTATCTGCACGTTACCGATGTTGAATTCATTGAGGAGCAAGGTACATCGGTATCCCTTATTGCCAAGCTGAAGGCCATGCTCGAAGGCCGCGAAGACCGGGAAATCCGGTTTCAGCGGATGTAAAAAGTTGTGCGAAGTTTACAAATTTCGCACAGCTTAAAAACTTCGCACAACTTCGTAAAAAAAAAGCTGTCCGCATTGCGGACAGCTTTTTTAGTATTTAGCAAGAAGTATTAGTTCTTGATAACTTTTTTGGTAGTAGCACCATTTTCGTTAGAAACCTGAACCATGTAAATTCCGGTTGGGAGTTCGTTCATGTTGATTGTACGAACAACTGCACCGTTTACATCCATGTTCTGGTTGATAACAACGCCACCAATGGTGTTGTAAACAACAACATTGTAATTTCCAGCTGCCAGGTTGTTGAATGAAATATTCAGGTCACCTGAGGTTGGGTTAGGATACATTGAAATAGCTGCATCAAGAGGAAGATCATTAATACCTGTGTAGAGGTTTCCTGTTTCATCAAGATAAACTCCGTTGATGTATTCGTGATCAACCGGACCACCGCTGGCCATATTCAATGTTGATGTTGACATGTTGACCTGATAGTAGGAACCTTTGTCAAAAGTGATATCAGCAAGATACATCCAATAGTTCATTGCATCGTAAGCAGTACCAGCTGTAAGGTTAATTTTTGGGCCCATAACGCCGGTAGCAACATCGTACATTTTCACCATGATGTCAGGATAAATGTTCACATCGGTAAGGATTGGGTCTGTATCCATCCAGGCATAAACGATTTTTGAACCATCGTCAGTGCGGCTCATCTGGAAACGCTCGTCCCATGCAACATAATCAGCAGTACCTGCATCAATCAAAGTTGTAGCATCATCAGGATCAGTTGCAAAAACGGTATCAACAATCATTGAAGCCCAACCGGTAGCGGTCTGATAAGTATCAAAGATAATTCCCTGCATACCAGTGTAAACAGAATAGTATCCAAGAGAGTCAACGTTATCACTGTAAGCGCCATGAATGTAACTGGAAAAATGCAGATATCCGTCAGCATCGATAGTCGCGTCTTTAACAGTGCTGAACATTGGGCGTCCAACAGGAGAAAGATCTGTAGCTAAAGTCTGAATAGCCGGACAGGTTGTCCAGTTGAAAGCAGCTTGTTCGGTCCATGTTAAACCACCATCAGTAGTTTTGTAAACCAGCGGCTGATAGGTCAGTTGGTCAATAGCATCACCATTACGTCCGATATAGATAAGATAGCCATTCAAGCCATCATCGTCCATAGCAAAACCAGGATAAACATAGCCATCAGGATTTCCTAAACCATCTGCGAGGTAAGTAGGAGTGTGGGTTGCAAGAGTCCAGTCGAAGCTGTTGGTGCCAGCGTTGAAAGTTCCAATATTAATAGTAGTATTGATGCCGGTGTAATTAGTGCCATCATCGGTATTTGCATCGCCATAGAGGAAAACTTTGTTTCCACGAGCCTGCATGTGCATTCTTGGCATGTAGTTGTAAGGTTGAGCACCACCAACGGTGTCTGTGAACAAAGATAAATCATACGCAAAGTTTGTCCCGGCGAATGTTTCAGAAGAAAAATAACCACCAGCCCAGGTGCTGACAATTACAGGACCAGCACTCACTGCATATGCATTAGCAGGAGTAGTATTTCCTGTTGGGTTGTAAATTACACCGCTTGGATAACGAGCAATATAAGAATCATTGTTTTCCCAGACCATAACAGTGGAATCATTAAAAGAGAATCCACCATCAGTAGAGAAAGCTGCATGGATATAACCTGAACTGAAATCAACTCCATTAGCACGATGGGTCATCTGGATTAATCCAGTTGCTTCATTGGCTGCAAGGCCAGCTTGTTCGGGCAGCAGCACACTGAATACGTTAGCTGAGGTGCCGATGTAGGTTTTGGTAATTGCAAGAGCAGCTTTGTTGTTTAATTTCTGAACTGGACGGTTAACAGGATTTGAAACCTGTTGATTAACACTTTCGGTACGATTAAGCTTCTGAACTTTTTCATATTTATTAGAAGCCCCAACAAGTGTTCTTTCCCCGGTGCTCTGGGCCATGATGCCTGCTGAAATAAGCATAGCAGCACCTAAAAATAGAACTTTTTTCATGATTGATTTGGGTTTAGGTTTAACATTGAAAAGCAAAGATACAATCTTTTTTTATAAAGACAAAAAAAACATTTTGACGTTGCACTATACGTATTTCTGTCGAATAAAAAGCAAATTTCAGTACGTATAAAAATGATTTTGCCGAAATAAATTATTTTAGCTTTTCATTAAAAACAAATACAAGGCGAAAACTAAGAAGATTGTTGAATTGATCACGTGACCAGGTGCTTACGGTGTTGTTATAATCTCTCGTTCTGATTTTTCCTAAAGAATAGGCGTAGCGGAAATTAAAATGGACTTTCCAGAACGCACGTAAACGAAAATCGACAAGAATGTTCAAATCTTCAGATTTATATGGACCAGTGCTGGTGGCCCAGTCGATGAGAACTCCATGTTCGGTTTCGCGCATCGAAACAAGTCTGCTATAAGCCAGGCCGAGGCCGATTGTTATCTGATCTCTGTCGTTATAGTGAATCAGCATCGGAATCTCTGCATAATTGAGGCGCAGATTGTAATAAGGAAGATTCAGGTTGTTGCTGTTAGGCGGATATTTTTTGTAGGCGCCTTTCTGATTGAATAAAGTTTCGACCGAAACAAACCAACTTTTTCCGAGGGGCAGGGCAGCACCAACGCCGCCATTGAAGCCGATTTTACGATATCCAACCACTTCGTCACCATCAACCTGCGACAGATTGAATCCACCAATAAACTCGCCCTGAATATTCTGCGCATGCATGATTCCCGGACAGCAAAACATCAGCACGAGAGATGCACTGAAGAGCAACTTAAGACCAATATTTTTTTTTGCTGTCGTAAAAATTTTCATCATCAGTAAATTTGCGGAAATAGCGCAAAAGCGGTGAATTTATTTTAGTTTTTCAATAATGGCAGGAACAATTTTCTCCCAGTCGCAAACAATTTTTAAATCCGATGATTCGAAAATCGGTGCATTAGTATCTTTATTTACGCTTATAATGAGCCCAGCATCCTTGATTCCACAGGTGTGATGAGCGGCGCCTGAAATCCCAAAATTGATATATACTTTCGGTTTCACCGCCACTCCGCTGGTTCCGATCATGGTATGTTCGCCTTGCGTCCAGCCTTCATCAAGAGCAGGCCTGGTGCAACCCGTGGCGCCGCCCAGCAGGGCTGCGAGTTCTTCGAGTTGCGCCCATTTTTCTTTACTGCCAATCCCAAAGCCACCTCCAATAATTACATCCGATTCATTCAGTGGCTTTCGGGTTGTCTGCTCTTTGCTAACAGACAAAACCTGAATTCTATCCCCTACGAAAGACAAGTCGAAGTCAAACACTTCAACAGTTCCGATTTTCTCCACGGGTTCAATTTTCTGCATGATGCCACTTTTGATGGTTGCCATCTGTGGACGATGATTGGGTGTGAGAATATCGCCCAGTACTTTTCCGCCGAAGGCAGGAACCACTTGAATAAACCGTTTGTTGTCGTCAATGCGGAGTTCGTTGCAATGCGCTGCCAGTCCTGTTTTTAGTTTGGCTGCAACCGTTGGTGCCAATTCGGAACCCGCATAGGTGGCTCCAACAAGAACTGTTTCAGGTTTGTATTTTTTGATTAATTGTGTCAGTGCTTCGCTGTACAGATCGCTGCGGTAAACATCGAGTTTTGAATTGTTGTTCACAATTACTTTTTGCGCGCCATAGCGGAATAGTTCGGATGAATACTTTTCTCCGTCGACGCCAAGAACAGCGGCCCACACTTCGGTGTTGTTGCCCTGTGCTGCAGCCAGACGTGTGGCTTCGCCCAGCAATTCGAGTGAAGTGCCGTTTACCTTATCATCTTTGATTTCGGCGTAAACGAGAATATGTTTGTAATCGCTGATGTTCATTTATTGGTTTGCAATTTATCAATTATTCAAAGGCTGTCATACAGAGTTGCACTATTTATTCTTCGGGGGAGTTTACCCTGCTGTTGACACTTCGACTCCGCTCAGTGTGACAGCAGGAAGGACTCAGTGTGACAATGTCGGGGCTCAGGATGACAGCAGGGGTTAGACTGACAGTGTTTTTGAATGAATGATATGAGTTTATTTCTTTCATAACAATCAATGTCTCACTCCTGCTTTGCATAATTCCTGCACAATTCTGTCGGCAATTTCTTCGGGTGTTCCGCTTAGTTCCACGGTTTTTCGGCTCATTTTCGGGGCGTAAATATCACCGGGTTGTGTAGGAGATCCCTTCAATCCGAGATAATTATCATCCGTTGGGAAATCTCCATAATGCAGCACGGTGAGCGGCTTTGACTTCGCCTTCAACATGCCCATGATGTTGGTCAGCCGCGGTTTATTCAATTTACGCGTAACGCCTAAAACGGCCGGCAGAGCCATTTTGTAATCAATGGATCCATCTTCGGAGAGGGCTGTTACGTTCAGTGTATTTTCAGAATATGCCAATGCACTGATGTTCATGATGTGAGGAAAACCAAGCCATTCGCCCAGTTGAGCGGAGACCTGACCCGTACTTCCATCATCGCTTTCGTTTCCTGTGATTACAATATCGAAGGGTCCTTTTGCCTGAATGGCAGCGGCAAGCGTGTAGGATGTCGCCAGCGTGTCGGCACCGGCAAAAGCACGGTCGCTCAGCAGAAAACCTTCGTCAGCGCCCATGGCGAGTGCTTCAAGAATGTTGTCCCGTGCGCTTCCCGGAGCCATTGTAAAAACAGAAACTTTTCCCTGATTTTTATCACGCAGAGCCAGTGCGGCTTCCAGCGCATGTTTGTCGAGATCGCTGATGACAGTTGGAATGCCTTCACGCACCATCATTCGCGTAGCGGGGTCAATGGAAATTTTATCGTAGTACTTTGAATCAGGTACTGCTTTTACACAAACTGCAATATTCAATGCCATAATGCCTGATTGCTGATTATTGGATTAACGAAGCTGATTTCCTGCGACGATAATTCCCATAATCTGAGAAGTTCCGCCGGAAGGAATAATTGCCATAGCATCGCGCAGGAAGCGGCCTGCAGGATATTCATTGATTACACCGTATCCGCCCATCAAATCAATGGTGCGTTCGGCTGCTTTAATGGCATTTCGCGAAATGAACAATTTTGCAGCAGCTACTTCAGGAGCGCACTGAACGCCGCTGTCGTAAATTGATGTTGCGTTGTACAACATTGCCTGACCTGCTTCATAGTCAACCTGATTATCGGCAATAATAAGCTGAATGGCCTGCAATGCAGTAAGAGGTTTACCGTAGGTGATTCTGTTTTTTGCAAAATTCAAACCTTCTTCGCAGCAGCCGCGAATCACGCCAAGCGCAATGGCAGCCATTCCCGAGCGACCAAAATGACCAATGGTGTGCATAGCGATTTTACTTCCGTCGCCTTCTTTACCAATCATGCAATCGGCCGTAACTTTCAAGTCGCTGCAGATAACATCGCCGGTAACGGAACCGCGAAGGCCCAGTTTGTGTTCTTTGCGACCAGCTGACCAACCCGGAGTTCCTTCAGGAACAATCACTGCGCTGATCATTTTGCGACCTTTTTCATTCACTCCACTGGTGCCGGTTACAACATTGATTACCGCATTGTGCGAATTGGTGATAAAACATTTTCGGCCATTGATTACATAGCCTTCTTCGGTTTTTTCAATGGTGGTATTTTGATTCCCAAAGTCAGATCCACCGGTTGGTTCGGTTACGGAAAGTCCGCCAATTTTTTCGCCGGAAATAAGTTGTGGCAGATATTTCTGCTTTTGCTCTTCGCTTCCAAAATTCAGAATGGCAGCAATGGCCAGATCATGCGTCATGATGGCAATGCCTAACCCAGCTGAATGGCGCGATACTTCTTCGAGTACGATGGCACGTTCGGTCAGACCCAGTCCCGGTCCGCCATACTGCGCCGGAACATAGATTCCAAAAAAGCCCATCTGGCCAAGCTGCGGCCACAAATGATCGGGGCAAACGTCTTTTTCATCCCATTCCGCAGCGTGTGGCGCTACTTCCTGTTCAACAAATTCTCTCACTAATTTCTGTAGTGATTTCTGATCGTTATTGAAAAACTGAAACATATTGATTTTTTTTGTTTGTTGTACAAATTAGTTTATCGGGAAAATCGCAAATTGTCGCATTTTGATGGTGTTTATCCTGCTGTTTCCTTCGATACATTTTTTCTTCGTTTCACTTCGAAAAAACACTCAGGATGACAGCAGGCAAAGCTCAATGTGACAGCAAGTTTTTTTTGCTGTTTATTTTTTGTCGGCTGCAGGATCCGTAATGTTTTCGGTGATACCGGCAATTTTTTTTGCAAAGTCAGCATAGACTTCAAACGGCGTGAATGCTTTTACAACCATGCGGGCGCCGTCGGGTGAGCCGCCGCCGTGCATACAGCCCGGAACACCAGAACCTATGGTGAGCCATTCCGAAAGGCGTGCAGCGCGCACTCTGCTTTCGGCCGAGCAATCGCCGGCTTTCACATATTTGCGAATCATTTCGCCGTAGCGCGGATCATTCCAGTCCTTGAACGAAGGCGTACAGCCGGTTTCGACAATACCACCTCCAATTTCCTGACAGAGACGTTTTGTTTCGTAGGGCAGGGTAGCCACATAAATTTTATTGAGATGCGCAATCTGTGAATCCGAAATCCAGACACCGGAAGCATGAGCTCCGCCCAATGCCATGGCGCCGATTCCAAGACCATAGGTGGTGTTGTTGTTGGCAGACATTACGGTGAATTTATCATCGAATTTTTTATTCGAAATTCCATTGGCGCGGGCCATCAGCACACCGGCACCGATCATCACGTCGCCCTGACCGGCAACACAGGCACCAATGCAGGCGCGGTAATTGGCGGTGAAATATTCAACCACTTTTCCGGCATATTTGAATTCACCGGCCATAAATACGCGTTCGTTCGGAATGAAAACATTGTCGAACATCAGGTAAGCCTGAGTAATTCCGGTTTCCATGGTATCCCATCCATCTTTGTAATCGCGATCGTCGCTTGGACGCATGGTTTCAACAATAGTCAGACCTTCAATATCGCGCGGGATTACGAATGATACTGCAAATTCGGCATCGGTATCTTTGTAGCCAGAACCCGGCAGAATGAAAATTTCTTCGGAAGCAGCCACACCGCAGATCATGAGCTTTGCACCACGAACCACGATGCCATCGGCACGTTTTTCAACCATGCGAAGATTCACATCCGGATCGGCTTGCTGAGTGGGTTTCAACGTGCGGTTGCCTTTGGCATCGGTGAGCGCACCGGCACAAACAGTCCCTTTTTCTTCAGCATTCAGAATCCATTTTTCGAGACGTTTTTGATAGTCAGTTCCGAATTCCTTGTCAATATCATTTGTTACAGCCCACATAACGTTTTGTGAGTTCCAGCCGACACAGCAGCCGCCCGTGCAGGAACCGGTGAAATGATACATTTCGCGTTTCAGTTTAGCATTATTCATAATGTCGTCCAACGACTTCATCATGCCATTGAAGCGGAGAATTTCATTTCCCGTGAAATACGATTTGGCAGTAAAAAGACTTTTGTGTTTTTCATCGTGTGCGGCATCGAAAGCACGGCAATGGCTTTCCACCACGCGTCGTGTTGCAGGATGGCTGGTCACATCGGCGATCTGTTCACCATTCTTGTATATATTAGGTTTGAGCGCCTTCAGTGCGGCCAGATATTGTTCCCTCGTTCTGATCATAACAATTGCTTTTAATTAAATGTGGGGCTAAATTAGTAAAAATCTTTTATATAGCATGCGGCTTGAGGCATGCGGCTTGCAGCTCAATGCACAGGGCGCAACGCGATAGGCATAAGCGAGAGTCATAAGGCGTTAGGCAATGGGCATTACAAAAACAGATTTTGAGCTTTCAACGAAATTTTTTTTGGGTTATTGACTGTTTTTTTCCGGGACTTTACGTCAAACGTGACAAGTCGAGCCCACGATTTCATCGTTCGGTTGGTAATTTGAAAATTTAATAATTTCGAGAATTAGTTGAAAGCTTGCTGCCTGGCGCTTTTTCTTCAACCTCTCTGCGTCGCAAGGCGACCTGAGTGCGTTGAAGAATGACGATGCTCAGCACCTAACGATTTCGGGACCGCTCCTCTACTCAAACAAATGTATGGCAGGGAATTTATCCTGCAGAGGCAGGACTAAAATATTGGGTGTGTTTCTCCCCGACGATTCCACGTCAGCAATACTGTTTTGCCAACCACTTCTGGCAGACGGTAGAATGTCGGGGAGGACGAAATGCAAAGCAACGGTCACTTCAAAATACTGACTACTGAAAGCGAATAGGTAACTTTTTAGTATTTTTATGCACTCAAATAAACAGAACAAATGAGCACGCGTATATTATTAATTGATGATGATGAAAATTATTCAAAGCTGCTGCAAGCGGAAGCAAAAGCATTTGGATTTGAATTAGCGACCGCATGGAATCTGGCTGATGGTGCGGATTTGCTAAGGAGCAACCGCAATATAAAAGCGGTCATTCTCGATGGCCGGTGCCATCTCACATCTGACAGGCAGGAGCCGGTGCGATCGAATTTTGTAGTACATGCCATTGAGCAAATCAGAGAACTCGAAGACGAATACAATCGCGTCATCCCTTTTTGTGTCAACACCGAAACACCCGATGAATTCAAAGAAGACCTGATGGGCATTGCTGAAGTGTTTTTGAAAAACAAAGATCATGACGCCCTTTTCAGACATCTGAAAGATTTGATAAAAGCATTGCCAGCTACGACCGTCCGGGAAGCGTATGCCGATATTTTTGAAAAGACCGACAAGCATTTTGATGATGAGTTTCAAGAATTACTGGTCAGAGTGCTGTTGACAATGGAAATGTCGGACAAGGCAGACATTACAACGGGACTTGGAACATTGCGTTTGCTGCTTGAAAATGTGATTGACGAAGCTTGCCGGCAGAAGCTGGGAAAAGAACCCGACTCGTTTCGTTTCGGTGACAAAAGCCGCACGCGGCAAATTCTGGAAACAATGAGGCAGCAGGTTCTTCCGATCGAGCTCTACGATTCGGCTGTGATGCTGTATAGAATTGGCAGTCGCTATGGCAATCATCAGGATCCGGTATCAACCGGGACCGTGGTGCTCAGGCCTGGCAAATACACGTATCAGCGATGTGTTTTTTCGTTACTGGAATTGATTGATTTTTTGTTTTCAGAAAATATGCAGCCCAAAAGTTGAAAAAATTAACTGCATTTGCCTCCACAAGAAAAGAACACAATTCTATTCATTAAATACGGCGCTGTGGCTGGATTTGAATAAGTACATTGAAAAACAATGGTTCATCAATTTCCGATAGCGATTGGAGGGATGGGGTGTGAGGATTTGTTTGGATGGGGCAGTGGCGGTTAAAAAGCTAGTCAAACCTTCTTTCTTGTTTTTGCTTAATTATATCAATTTTATTAACCTCAATCGTGTCTTTTGGAGTCACCTTGTATATCCACAGTATGTCATCTTGGAGATCTAAGTATAATCTATCTCTATCTTCTGTAATTGTATATAAATAAACCCTGAAGTTTAAAGAATCTGTCAAGTAATAAGAGTTGGAATTACTTGCAAAAACACCTCCATTATAAACCATGTATCTCTCGACAAATAAGCTATCATTCAACTTACGAGTTGATTTATAATTATCCTTTGAGTACTTTGAATAACATGAAGTGAACAAAAACGCTATTATTATTAATGCAATATGTTTCATAATTATCTCCTTAATTGACTGCTTTTTGGCCTGTATTTTAACTTTTTTTAAGCTCTGCCCGAAAATTTAAAGGGTCAGTAAAACATTGAAGTGGTTTTCTATTCAACATATTGTTTGTCAAATGGAGGTATTGCCGGTTTTGGGTTGCGTAGCCGGGAAAATTCGAACTGCATTTTTGACCACTATTTGATTCTTGCAATTGTTGATAGCGTCATTTGTATGTCGAGTTTGACAAACAATCAAATTTCAATTTTATTGAGTAACCCAAGTGTTTCTATATTCATTTTTGAAAAGGCAAACCAACGTTTACCCAAATCTTTTAGAGATGCCCCTATATGAAAAACTGTTTCCTTATCAATAATTATAAATCTGTCGTGAGATTTCGCAAATGACTTGACCTCAATTGCCGGATATTGCTGATTATGCTTACTTAAATCAAGTTCGAGTTTTCTCGAAACAGACTTCGTCAAAATTGTTGCAGTAACACCTTCTTTTCTCTTTAGAAGAAGGGTCAAAACACTTTCATCAATATAATTGTCGATTAAAATAATTGAGCTTTTTGCCGATTTTATAATGCCTGAAATGAAAACATGTGCATCAAAAATTTGTCCGTCGAAGAACACTCCCTGATTTGGCGGAATTGATGTTTCTAATTGCAATTTGATTTCACCAAGCTCGCTTTTCATAGTGTGCATGTCGCTTTCGATGCGCTCAAATCGCTGACTCAATGCATATCCTTTGAGTAAAAAATCCTTGATCACTTTGTTCGCCCAAATCCGAAACTGAGTTCCCCGCTTTGATTTGACTCTATAACCCACCGAAATAATTACATCAAGATTATACAGCTGCACATTCCTGGTTACGTGTCTTTTACCTTCTTTTTGAACTTGTAAGAAATCCTTACAGGTTCCGCTTTTACTCAATTCTTTTTCGCGAAAAACATTCCCTACATGCATGGTGATGTTCTGTGCAGAGGTTTGAAATAATTCGGCCATTTGTGCTTGCGAGAGCCAAACCGTCTCATCCTCGATTCTGACCTCCAGACGAGTTGAATCTTCTACATTCTGATAAACAATAATTTCGTTTTTCATTTCGCAACAAACTATAACAAAGATAAATTTTTTATTGTTTGAGTAAAAAACAGATATTATTGTTCTCAGGCACGACGCACTCAGATCGCGCCGCTTCGCTTTGCGATGCAGAGAGGTCGTGCTGGGCTGAGAGCTCCAGGGTTTGCGGCCGCTCCGCTGGGTGCGGCTCCTCCTTCGGGCGCATTTTGACATAAAAGTATATGAATTATAGCGCTGGGTCTGGCTTTGATGCATTGAATTAAAATTCAGCGTCTCCTCATTGCTGGCGTGGTCCTGATCGCTGACGGAGACAGTGATTTGATTCTGGTTTTACTTATTTCATGTTTCTGAAGTATCAGAAACATGAAATTCGTAAAAAAATGCGGCGGATTAGCTTCGTATCTTCTTAGGATTATTGATTCTGGTTTTACTCATTTGAATTTCTGATAAATCAGAAATGTCAAATTTGTAAAAAATGCAGCGGATTAGCGGAGCAAAGTGACTACGCTTCGCTTCGTACTTTGCTCCGCTTTTCACTTGAGCTCCGAATTCCGAGACAAATCCGCGCAGCTCCTTCGGCGCTGAAACAATCAGCCCTAAGTCACTATTCGAACAAGTTCGATCGTGACTTAGGGCTGATTGTTTTTTCCCTCGCGGATTTGTCTCTTGGTGATCTCGGCGCGATTCGAACGCGCGACCCGCAGCTTAGAAGGCTGCTGCTCTATCCAACTGAGCTACGAGACCATTTAAAAGGACTGCAAAAGTAATGATTTTTTTGCTTGTCTGCTATGAGTTTTTGAATCAATGCTGTGAATCTTGAATAATATCTTTTATACATCAATCAATGCTTCAGCTCTCTTCCAGCTTTTCTGTCGCCATTGGTGGAATAATGCCACATTACAAATAAATAAAAAATACTTCTTTTCTTATAAGATTAATTTTATCGGGAATTATTTCAGATTGTTTAATTAGTTGAAACAGAATGAGAAAACTTTACGCAATGCTGCTCTGCACATTGATTTTTGTTGGTGCAGCGCTGGCTCAGGAAAAAACCATTTCCGGAAAAGTGACTTCGGCAGCCGATGATTCGCCACTGCCTTTTGTCGCTGTGGCTGTAAAAGGCACCACCAAAGGTGCAAATACCGACATTGACGGAAATTACCGCATTCCGGGTGTACTGGCAAAAGATTCGCTGAAATTCAGCTTTGTGGGGTATGAACCTATGACAGTCGCTGTTGGTAATCAGCTGGTTATAAATATCAAGCTTAAACCGACCATTCAGCAACTCGAAGCGGTGGAAATTACTGCGCTGGGTGTCACTCGTCAAAGCCGCGAGGTTGGATATGCCACCCAAAAGGTTGATGGCGAAGATATTCTGAAATCAAATACGTCAAATGTCATCAGTGCTATATCCGGAAAATCGGCGGGGGTGCAGGTATCCAACAGCAATGGAGTGGATGGCGGTACTACGCGTATTGTTATCCGTGGAAACAATAACTTCCTGACAACCAATCAACCACTCATTGTAGTGGACGGAATTCCGATGGAAAACTCTGAAGGAATCGGCACCCGCGCCGGATCGGACTGGGGCTCGGCCATCAACAATATCAACCCTGATGACATTGAAGAAATGTCAATTCTTCCTGGCGGTTCAGCATCAGCGCTTTACGGATCGCGCGGCGCCAATGGCGTGATTCTGATAACCATGAAAAAAGGAAAAGCACGACAGGGCATTGGCGTTACATATAGCGTAACAACCAAAATAACAACGCCTTATCGATACCGCGATGTTCAGAATAAATATGGGGGTGGCGCTCCGCTCACATTGACTCCGCCTACATTTCCGATGGATTCGGATGGTGTTTTTTATTATCAGACCCAGCAACATACCGACAATCTGATTCTGAATCAGGATGGCGACATTTCATCCACTTCGTCGGAATTCGGTTATTACGGCAGCGCGGTTTCGTGGGGTCCTGAAATGCTGGGACAACAAGTTCGCTGGTGGGACGGAACCATGCGTTCATGGTCGCCACAGCCCGACAATCTGAAACTGGCATTCAAAAACGGGTTAACAACAACTCACAACATTGCGCTCGAAGGCGGAACAGCAACTGCCAATACCCGGCTTTCAATTACACGAACCGACAGTAAACCCATTGTTGATAATTCGAACTACACGCAGACCACGCTGAATTCAAATTCCAATTTTACGATTTCAAAAAAGATTACGGCAGGTGTTTCTATCCAATACATCAATTACAACCGATTGAACAGTCCTCAACTGGGCGAGTCGGAAAACTCATTTTCCAAAGGTTTTTTGTATTGTTATCCGCGCAGCTATCAGGGCGAAGACATGTTCAATTATGCCAATGAAGATGGATCCAGAGTCGAACGTTTGAATTATCCGTACGCTTATATCGACCCATATCTCTGGTGGAGTTACAATAACAACAACACCACGCTTGACAGAAATAAATTCATTGGCGGCATTTCGCTCAATTATGAAATAAACAGCTGGCTGAATGCAACTGGCCGGACCGGCATTGATTACGGACTTGATGAATGGGAGATGAAAAACAAGCCCATCGATACCGAAGGGCTGCTCTATGGATATTACAGCAAATCGCTGAACAAGGCGCAGACCAACAACAGCGAATTTTTATTCATTGCGCATAAAGACAGTCTGTTTGGAAGTCAGTTCAACGGACGATTCAGTGCCGGCTCAGCCACATTTTCACAAAACAACAATGGACTGTCGGGCCGTTCAGGAAACTGGTATTATCCGAATATGTATTCTCTTGCAAATTACACGGGTAATGTCGATGATCCGCAATTTGATTATCCGGGTGAGGTCAGGGCGACTGAATCGATTTGGCGCCGCAAGACCAACTCTGTTTTTGCTTTTTTGAATCTGTCTTACAAAAACCTTTTATTTCTTGAACTCACGGGCCGCAACGACTGGTCATCGACTTTGCCCGAAGGAGCCAATTCCTATGTCTATCCATCGGCTTCGCTGAGTTTTGTTTTGTCCGACGCATTTCATTTTGCCGACAGCTGGATGAATTTCTGCAAAGTGCGCATGGGTGCAGCTCAGACTGCATCGGACTGTGCGCCTTACGAAACCTATTTTCAGTACAATTCTTTTTTAGTAAATGGGATGCAGGCAGTCACTTTTCCGCAGCCCATTCCGCCTGTTGGACTGAAACCTCAGCGTGTAAATTCCTATGAGGCCGGTCTCAGCACCGAAATGCTGAAAGGAAAAATTGAATTCGACTTCACTTATTACTATAAATTTTCTTTCGATCAGATAGTGCCAGGACTTCCGATACCAACGTCTTCAGGCGCTCCGAGTGTGAAAATCAACAACGGCGAAATGTCGAACACCGGAGTTGAAATTACCTTGAGTGCTGTCGCACTGGAAAGAAAAGATCAGCGTTTGAAATTCGGATTGAATCTGACACGCAACAAAAACAAAGTCATTAGTCTTGGCGAAGATGGCACACAGCTGGTCATCGGGGATCTGTGGGGACTCAATGGACCAGCGCAGATTTTGCAGGCCGGCGATGATTACGGAACCATCAGCGGTTACGATTACATAAGAGATGAAAACGGCAATCCTATTTTGAATGACGAAGGCACCAAATATCTGATAACCGATACGCGCGTTCCCATTGGAAATGCATCGCCAAAATTTTTATGGGGATTCACCGGAACATGGACATATCGCAATCTTACGGTGAGTACGCTGATTGATTCTAAAATCGGCGGCGACATTTATAGCGGCACCTACGTGATTGGCATGCAGACCGGACAGAGTCCCGAAACGCTGCTGGAGCGCGATGGAGGTGGATTGCCCTATACCGATCCTGACGGAAATGTGAGCAACACCGGCGTAATTCTAGAAGGCGTGCACGAAGATGGCACCGTGAATACCGAAGTTGTTCACTATTATTATAAGTATATGCCCAACTACGGCGGCTGGGGAAAATTCCTTTCTACTCCCGGCATTGTTGAAGACACCTGGATCAAACTGCGTGAGGTGGCCGTCATCTATAATATTCCGCGCAAATATATTTCGAAAATGAAATTTGTGCAGGAAATCGGAGTGAGCTTTGTTTGCCGCGATGTCGGATATATTTATTCAAGTATTCCTGACAGAATCAACCCGGAAGGCATCAACGGATCGGGTAATGCACAGGGCTTCGAATGGGCTTCATTGCCCGGATGCCGCTCGTATTCATTCGGAATCAAAGCCAAATTCTAATCAGTAAATCATCAGAAATGAAAACGAAGATATATTACATTTTGTTCCTGTTTATAATGGTTGCGATGAATACATCGTGCACCAAGGATTTTGAAGAAATCAATACACCAATCGATTTATACACCACTGCCAGTGATGGCTCGCTTTTTCTGGGCATTCAGCATTCACTCATCAGGCCTTCCAACGAGTTGTTTTATGTCAACAATGAAGTGTTGTACAAACAGACTCAGATGGGCGCATTGACCAAAGAAGCGTGGGGAAATTACAACATCGGAACCGAAGACATCTGGAGCAATTATTACACGCGAATGCCGAATGTACGTGAGCTGGAACGTCGCTTCGATGCTGCCATTCCTTCGCCAGAGCTAAACAACATGAAAGCGATGGTGAAAATTCTGCTGGCTTATAAAACCTTTAAAGTGACTGATTTGTTTGGCGACATTCCTTTCTTCGAAGCCGGTTACGGCTATCTCGACGACAGCAAACTGTATCCGAAATTCGACACCCAGCGTGATATCTATCTGTTTTTGCTCGACGAGCTTGAATGGTGCGACGACAATATTAATCTGACAGCAACTTCTGCAGAGCCGTTTGCCACCTTTAAAACCTATGATATTCTGTTCAGTGGTGATATGGAAATGTGGCTGAAATTTGCCAATTCGCTCCGGCTGCGTTATGCCGTTCGCATGTACGATAAAGAGCCGGTGATTGCAGCTGCGCACGTACAGGAAATAATAGAAGACAATAAAAAAGTGTTTATTGGAATGGATCTCGGTGGCGCTGCCCTTGAATCGGCTTCGTTGTGCAATCAGATTCAGCATCTGGGGCAGGGAAGCACGGAATGGGCTTTCCGCGAGCACAAGAACCTGCGCATGGGCACTACTATGTGGCATCAGATGTCGGAAAATGACAGCACGGATGGCAGTGGGATTTTTGATCGCCGTGCCTATTTCTTTTTTGACACCAACAATGATGGTGAGTGGACTCCATATCCTCAGGATCCGCCAGCCGGATTTGCACCTGATGGTGGAGCGCCCTACGGCAGTCAGCGCCGCAGCGATGCTGCATATTTCATCAAAGGAGATGACTGTCTGTATTCGCCGTTTAATTTCTTTCTTATCAGCGACAATCAGATTATTCCTGAAATATTGATATCCGGCGCCGAGGTGCATTTTCTGAAAGCCGAAGCATATCAGCGCGGAATTGGTGTCGCTCAAAGCGACGGCATTGCCGACAATGAGTTTTTGAGCGGCCTGCAGGCATCTTATTATTTTTGGGATGACCGAATGTCGCAGGCACAACTGCCGAATGGAACCGGAACATTTTACGATGTCGTTACAGTTCCATCATCGCTCGATTTGACGAAATTGCAGATGAAGGTTGACCTCTGGAATTTCAGCACGCAGGAAGAAAAAATTCAGATGATTTATACACAGCGAATGATTGATTTATTCTGGCAACCCGCCGAAGCGTTTGCACTTGCCCGTACAGGCCGCACACCGCGTGAAGGCGATCCAATCTCGTTTTTCCGTTTTCTCATACCGGCTTCCGAAGTGAATTACAATTATGAGAATTGGCTCGACGCCTATGGTGCAGCAGATCTAACATCGACTAAAATCTGGTGGTTGGAATAAAAATGAAAATTAATAAATGATGATATGAAAAAAGCGTTTTTGATTTCAGTAGCATTTGTATGCATGATTTCATGTGGCATACTGAATGCACAGACCATGTACACTTACGACTTCAACAGCCTAACCCTTGGCTCAGCAATCAATGGGCAGGATGACTGGATAAGTACATTCCAAACCGTTTCGGGTGGCGACTTTGAAGTGAATTATACTGCAGGCGGTTCGACACTGTCGCCCGATAATTCATTGTGTCTGCTCTACAATCATGGTGGACCTGGCATTGGACAAACCGCATCCAGACTCACTACGCCTGCTTTGCCATTTGATTTTTCGGCGGGAGGCATCATGGAAATTGAAGTAAAAATGATGGTGAACTGGTGGGGTATTGGCTTTGGCTGGGGCTATGATGCAACCAACAATGGCACACTGAATTTTGGAACAGCAGATGCAAACGATGGTGGTTGTTGGTTTACTTTGAAAAACGCCAATAACACAGCGCACAATCTGCATTCTTTCACAAAACCTGATGGAACCACGGTTACATTCACATACGACAACTCAGTTTCAGCATGGAATGTCTTCCGTTTTTCGATTGACTTTACCGCAAACGCGGGTGCCGGAGCCATTACCATGTATGCTAAAACACCGACCGGCACATGGGTAACCATTCCCGAAATCAACAGTATGAATCTTGGATTGACGCCCGGAAGCAGCAATATACTTGATCCGGCTATGTGGAACCGTTTGTTCATGCACTCTCAGGGTGGTGTGGGCGGATTTGACGATATTGTGATTCGTCAGTACGGACCCAGTTATCAGTACATCGTTTTCGAATCGATTCCGGCCACAATGCTTACAACTGATCCCGCTTTTGTATTGCATGCATATACCAATCACGGTCTGCCTGTGAATTTCACAATCAGCGGGCCGGCCACAATTACCAATGATACTGTAGTGACAATTACAGGTCCCGGCATGGTGACAATAACTGCGCATCAAGCGGGAAACGGTACCACCATTGATTCTGCTGCTGATGTATCTCAGACTTTTGAGGCCGTGGATCCGCTTGCTGTTTTTCCCGAAGTGGATATAAAAAATCCGGTGGATGGCGCGACCGTAAAAAATCCGAAACTGCTTAAAATTCCATTGAACGCAACGGCAGTCATTGATTATCCTGAATTGCTTCCCATTTCGCAAGTGAAATTTGTGATAGGCGGAACTGATTATATTGCGACAGCTACGGCTAACGGTTATTATATTTGCTACTGGCAACCCGCCGCCTACGGAAGTTATACCGGTCATGTGGTTGCAACCAGCACAGGTGGCGCATCTACAACATCAGCTGATTTTACATTCAATGTCGTTCAGGATTCATCTTCGCAGGAATTTGTGGCCATCAATCAATTGCATATGGCCACGCAAACCACATTCGGATTATTGATGCGTCTGGACACAACTATTGTTTTCCCATCATTCAGCGGCACCTTTCAGAAAGTTACAGCTTATCTGAATTATGATTGTCCACCCGAGGGATGTGAGCCATGGGACCGCGTTTGTCATATCTTTACTACCGGAGCGAATGGCGAAGAAACAGAACTTTTCAAATACATCACACCTTACGCAAAAGCGTGCTCCGACAGTGTTGACGTAACGGATTTAGTTTCCCAGTTACAAGGAAAAATTCATCTGGTAGCCGATTTTCCATCGAAGTCGAAAATCACTCTGACGCTGAAGTATCACGAAGGCGAAGCCCCGGCAAAATACAGTTGGGTGAAAAAAGTGTGGTACAATCAGTATTACAGCTTTGGCAATTTTGCCAATCAACAATCGGTTGAAGAAAAGACTGTGGCGTTGCAGGATACCAATGATGTTTATATTCATCATGCGTATCTGCGCATCATGAGCAGTGGTCACAACTGGGGAACCAACAATACCGACAATGCTGCTGAATTCAAAGAAGCAACGCATAACATACAAGTGAACGGAACGACTGTTTACACGCAACACTTGTGGCAGACCTGTAATCCGAATCCAACAGGATGCAACGCACAATCAGGAACATGGCAATACAATCGTGCAGGCTGGTGTCCTGGCTCGATTCCAATTCTCTGGAGATTCGATCTGAGCTCATATATCCATCAGGATGTAGAGCTGAATTATCAGTTCGATCCGACTTACACTGATTTTTGCAGTTCTGCGAATCCTGGCTGTGTGAGCGGTTCTACATGTACCGATTGCACCGATCCTGCCAACCCGATTATTGATGTAGCTGCTGATCTGATTAGCTATTTTGATGTGATCCCTGTTTCAATCGAGGAAGTTGAAATACAGATGGAAGTATTTCCAAATCCTTCCAATGGCGTGTTCACCATAGAAACAAGTGTTAGTTTAATGCGCGATGCAAATGTATCTGTACTTGACGTTACAGGAAATCTGGTTCAGCAGTTCCGGTGGAATGGTGAATCACGCATGCTAGATCTGACGCAGCTTTCGGAAGGTATTTATATTTTGAAAGTTCAGACTGAACAAGGAATTGCAGTTAAGAAACTCATTGTTGAATAAGAAAATTAACCCTAATGAAAAAACAATTTAAATCAATTTGCCTTTTAATCTTTTTTGTGTTTATTTCCGTAACTCCGGGCCTGGCTCAGATGGTGGAAAACAAAATTGATTTCAATGCTCTGAATATGGATGTTATTAATGGCCAGGATGGCTGGACATCGGTGAACAATATCAATGCCGATGGCAACACCAGTTGTGTTGACATTAACATCGGTTATGGCAGTTTGACACCGCCCGATTTATCGATGTGTGCCTATTATTCATGTGGCGGTCCGAACGTAGGCCGCACAGCATCCAGGGTTTCAGCACCTTCGTTTCCGTTTGATTTTGCCAACGCAAGTATCATGGAGATTCAGGTTGATATAACGGCTGCATGGTGGGGAACTTTTTTTGGTTTTGGATACGATGCCAATTCAAATGGATATGTTGTCCCTGGTATTGAACAGACTGCCGCTTATGAAAGCAACGAAGGTGGTATTGGTTTTTATCTGACCAAAAGACCGCAGAGTGCTGCATTGAATTGCTTCATGAAACCAGACGGCACAAAAATAACGTTCACTTATGATAGTTTGTATGCCGGATGGAACACGTATAAAATGATTATCGATTTCGATGCAAACGGTGGAGCCGGCAGTCTTTCGTTGTATGGAAAATCGCCGGGTGGCGCATTTGATGCGATTTCACAGATTCAGAACATTAATCTGGGCCTTACGCCTGGCACCAATACCAAAACAGATCCAGCCACTTGGACAAAATTATTTATTCAGTCCACGGGCTCCTATGCTGCGTTTGACAACATCATCATCCGTCAGCCCGATGTGCCGCCTGGAATGCAATATCAGTACATCACATTTCCATCCATTGGAGATCATCTCACTACCGATGCGCCATTCCAGCTGCTGGCCTACACCAACAAAGGTTTGCCGGTTACTTATTCCATTTTATCGGGCCCTGCCACAGTTGCCGGAGATATGCTGTCGCTTACCGGAACAGCCGGTGCAGTGACCGTTATTGCCAGCCAGGCCGGAGATACAGTTGTGATGGCTGCCGCCAACGATACTGTTTCATTTAATGTGATAGATCCGCTGGGTGTATTTCCCGAACTCTCGGTCAAATGCCCGATTGCTGCAGACACTGTTATTGCTCCCGATCTCGGCAAAGTGCTGATGTTTGCCACAGCAACGATTGATCACAGCGATATTCTGTCAATCGAAAATGTTGAACTAATCGTTGATGGCGGTACAGTAATTACTGCAAATGCAACCGAAAATGATTATTATTTCGCTTATTTCGATCCGCTTTCACAAGGAACACACAGCATTCAGGTGATTGCAAACAGCACCGGTGGCACATCGACAGATACAACATTTTCATTTTACGTAAGTCAGGCGGCAGCACCCACGCGCTCGGAATTTATTATTGATCATTTATATATGGCCACACAGCCCAATGATGGAGTGGTAAGCTCATTGGATACTACGATTTCAATGCCTGTTTTTTCAGGAACTTATTCTAAGATAATTGCATATTTAAGTTACGAATGTCCATCTGAAGGCTGCGAAGAATGGGACCGCGTTGCGAAGATTAATACGCGTGGTGCTAATGGCGAATTAATTGAATTGGTGCGCTATATTACTCCATACGGCGTTGCCTGTTACGACAGTCTTGACATCACCGATCTGGCATCGCAGCTGCAGGGTAAGATTGAACTCATTGCTAATTTTCCACCGAAATCAGTACTTACCATTGAGATTAAATATTTTGAAGGCACGCCTGCACATAAGTACAGCTGGGTGACGCCACTCTGGCACAATGATTATCCATTCGGAAAATATGTTGCAATAGGTGTTGCTGAGCAGCCTGCAGAGGTTCGCGATCTCAACCTGTCAGAAACATACGGAATTGCTGTTGAATCAGCTTTTATTCGTATCGTATCATCCGGACATGGCTGGGGAAGCAACAATTCGGAAAATGCTGCCGAATTCCGTGAATCAACGCATCATATCAAAATCAATGGTACTAACGCTTTTGATCAGCATTTGTGGCGCACCTGCAACCCGAGTCCTACAAGTTGTCAGCCGCAGAACGGAACATGGTATTATGATCGTTCAGGCTGGTGTCCTGGCACTATTCCGCAGCTCTGGCGATTTGATCTGACTGCAAATATTGGTCAAATTGTGAATGCAGCTTATATTTTCGATACAACGTATGTTGATTACTGCTCATCGTTCAATCCCGCATGCAACAGCAGCACTTGCGCAAACTGCCTTGAGACCTACAATCCGTACATCATTGTTGCCGGAGATCTCATCACCTATTACGACGATGCTCCGTTCTTTGTGGCGGAATTGCAGGATCCATTCGGACTCACAATATTTCCGAATCCCAGCACAGGTATCCTGACACTGGCTTCAGCCGCGGGTTCTAATGATGATGCGATGGTGCAAATATTTTCGATCACCGGAAAACTTATCATGGAATTTAAATGGAATGGTACTGCAGTACCTGTAGATTTGAGCAGCGTTGGTAAAGGCGTTTATTTCCTGAAAGCCAGCAGCAGCAAGGGTATAGAATATAAGCAGATAGTTATCCAATAATAAACTTTATTTGTGTTTGTTGGTTAAGCCCTCACTTGTGGGGGCTTGTTTTGTCTCTGAGGCAGGCTCAGATGATGCTTCATAAATCATGTACAAGGGAAAATTCGTTTCGCTGCGCGAATGAATTTTCATTGGGGTTACAGGATTACGGCTCGCTTTGTTCGTCGTGAACCTGAAGGTGGGGGAGAGACAATCAAAATCCATTTTCGCTGCGCGAAAATATTCTCTTTGGGGCTACAGGATTACGGCTCACTTTGTTCGCCGTGAACCTGAAGGTGGGGGAGAGACAATCAAAAATCCATTTTCGCTGCGCGAAAGGATTATCCTGAGGCTTCAGGATTACGACTCACTTTGTTCGCCGTGAACCTGAAGGTGGGGGAGAGACAATCAAAATCCATTTTCGCTGCGCGAAAATATTGGATTTTTTTATGCCCATTGCTCATGCGAGCATGGCAATGGGCATAAAAAAAATCCAACACACTTCGTGTTGGATTTTTGATTGTCGGGGTAGCAGGATTCGAACCTGCGACCTCCTGCTCCCAAAGCAGGCGCGCTAGCCGGGCTACGCTATACCCCGATTTCGGACTGCAAATGTACAAATAATATTCAATTAACAACAAGGACTTGAAATAATATTTTTTATATTCTGAAAACTGGCTTCCAATACTGTTTTCATTACATATTACAACTCTAGATCATATCAATCGGGCCTTTGCCCTCACGAATTATTTCAACATCATCTCCAGTGCAATCAAGAATAGTTGATGGCTCGATGCCGCCAGGCCCGCCATCGATCACGAAATCGACGAGGTTTTCATATTTCTCGTAAATAAGTTCCGCATTGACAACATATTCCAGATAGTCGTCATCGTCGCTGTGGAGCGAGGTTGAGACCAGTGGATGCCCAAGGCGGGTAATAATCATCTGCAAAATAATGTTATCCGGAACACGCAGACCTATCGTCTTTTTTTTCGATTCAAAAATCCCCGGTACTTTGCTGCTGGCAGGAAGAATAAAAGTGTATGGTCCGGGTAAAACTTTTTTCATCAACCTGAAAATATGGTTGCCGATTGGCTTTGTGTATTCACTGAGATTACTCATTCCATCGGCCAGGATTGAAAATTTTGCTTTATCTGTTTTAATGCCTTTGATTCGTGCAATACGCTCAACAGCCTTTGGCTGATAAAGACTGCAACCAAGTGCATAAACGGTGTCGGTTGGAAAAATCACAATGCCGCCCTGTTTCAGGCTTTCAACGACTTGAATGATAAATTTTTCCTGCGGATTGACCGGATGAATTTCAAGCAACATTTATTTCTGTGCGTTTTTGTAATCTTCCATAAATTTCTCCAGCCCGCTATCGGTCAGCGGATGATGAAATAATTGTTCAATGGTTTTAAAAGGACAAGTGACAACATCGGCGCCGATTTCGGCACACTGAACAATATGCATCGGATGGCGCAGACTGGCCGCCAGAATTTGCGTACCGTATTCCTGCGTGGTGAAAATATTCACCAGCTGATTGATCAACGCAATGCCGTCGGCAGAAATATCATCGAGGCGGCCAACGAAAGGGGAAACATAGGTGGCGCCTGCTTTTGCTGCAAGTATTGCCTGACCTGCGCTAAAAACCAGCGTGCAGTTGGTCTTGATTCCCTGGCCAAAAAGATATTTCACGGCTTTAATCCCATCTTTGGTCATCGGAACTTTCACCACGATGTTTGAATGCAACGAAGCAAGAATTTCAGCTTCGCGAATCATACCGTCGAAATCAAGTGCAATCACTTCGGCACTTACATCGCCCTCGACAATATTGCAGATATCGACATAATGTTTCAAAATATTGTTCTGTCCCTTGATACCTTCTTTGGCCATGAGACTGGGATTGGTGGTCACTCCATCGAGAATTCCCCAGCTCTGTGCGGTTTCGATTTCTTTGAGATTGGCTGTGTCAATGAAAAATTTCATGATTTAATTTGAAAATTTGAAAATTTGGTAATTTGAAAATCAAAAGGATACTTTAATCTCTTGCCCTAGATTTCTTTTATCTTTCGCCTTTTATCTTTTTTCTTTAAGTCGTTCCTTGTTTGCAAAAAATAAAAAATGGGTAAGTACCCATATCACACCGCTTCAACCACTTACCCTTGCTTCCTTCCGAACCTGGGGGAGTTCGCGGGAGCTGGTTGTACAGGACTTACCCGCTGCAAAATTAATCATTCTGGCGAAACAATCGTGTTTTTTTAATTAAAAAAATTATGACTGGCCATGGGAATGTATGATCTGCTTTACTCCCTGACGCATTGGGAGCTGGATACAGGGTGTTCTCTTTTAGCTCCGACGGTTGAATTTCGTGGAAGAATGGCACCCAACATTTTGGCGTCCAACCGACTCTTATTGATTAAGGGAATGGACACGGAATCGTTGGGTGTTTGAATGACTATCTTCCCGACGATTCCATGTCTGCAGGTCTTTTGGCAACCCTTATATGTTGGAGTTTATCTCGCTGTCTCCTTCGATACTTCGCAAATCTCTTTTTGCAAATGAGCTGCGAGAGCGGCACTCAGGATGACAGCGAGGGTGTGCCATTCAATTTTGGGTTGAGATGCACGCATTGCTGGTGGTCTCAGGATGACAGTGGCGTGGCTAAAATGTCGGGAAAGTTTTTGACGGTAACAATCCAACGCAGAGAGATAGCTTCACGTGAAACAGCTTGTCACGTTTCACGTGATGACTCAGTCACAATGCATTCAGGTTGGATTGACGGACAAAATAATGGAAAGAGTGGCGAAGGAGGCATTGGAGACAAACAACTACATTGGGCGCGCGTCTCCTGACGCGTGACCTGGGAGAATTTGATGCAAATATCTTGAAGCTCTCAAAAAAATGATGTTTATTTGCATAAAATATTTTGTGTCAAAAAATTGTTTCATGAAATTTCTTCAATCCTTTTGTATTGGAATATTGTTGTTTTGCAGTAGCACGTCTTTTGCGCAGACTCCGTTTACGGCCTATGACCGAAGTTCAGCTTCTGCCAAAACAGCATGGGACAAGTATTACAAAAATGGCACTGCGCCTGAGGTATCTGCTTTTGACGAAAGCAATCCTTTCGAACGCTCGCTGAAATTGCTGGTTGAAGCCGGCATGAGTGATGCTGCTGAATCTACAATTAAATTGACTGTCGCATCAGTGCTTGTCGTGCGCGACCAGCTCGATACTATTCCTTTTATTATTCCTGTTGAATTGCAAAACAGATTGGCTGTAAGCTGCAACAACAGTCGCGAGCAGCTGCTGGATGGGCTGATGCAATTGTATTATCTGGCGCCTTGGCAATGTGATCATTTTTTAATGGAAAAGGAAGAACTGTACAAACAAAATATAAATGAAAAATCACTTGCCTTGACATATTTGAATCGTGCGCTGCTCTATTCTGAAATAGTTGGAAAGCCAGATCGGGCGCTTCCTTTGATTGATGAAGCGATTGCCATTTGGACAAAGCTTGTCGATAATTCTCAGCTGGCAAATAATATCAAAGCGCGAGGAATTGTTCTTCTGAGAATGAAAAAATTCAAAGAAGCAGAAAAAGAAATCAAGACTGCAATGTCATTGTATAACCGATTGGACCTTCAATACGGAATTTCATCGTGTCAGCTCGATTTGGTTTTGCTGTATGCACAGATTGGAGAGCCGGATTCTATAAAAAAATATGATCAGCTTTGCAGGTATGAATTCGAGTCCAACGATACTAATCGTCTGTTTGTGCTGAACACCAATCGCCTGGCGGCTTTTCAGACAGCCAATCAATACAGCATCCGCGATTTCGCAAAGCAGAATCATGATTTGCTGAGTAAATCGAATTTACATCCTGTTCAGGTGATTGATTTTTACAAAAGAGCAATCAAGGCTTTTGAGTTTTTTGGTGAGGCCGCGCTGCTGAAAACTTATCGCACTGAATTTGAGACAGTAAAAAAGGAGTTGTTGAAACAGGGGTATTGGCCGGGGATGTTTTGATAAGGCGTAAGTCGATAGGCATAAGGCATGCGGTGCACAAGGCGCAACGTTCAATGCATCATGAGCCGAAGGCATCAAAGAAAGCTGCGTAGCACCATTGGATGCGCCGGCGGCGCAATATAGGTTAGCCTTGGGCTGAAGGCCCCAGGAACAAGGTGTGCGAAGCACCTTTGAGTTGGATGGTCACGCGCCTGCTGACGGAAGTTCCTTCATCAGCACAGGAGAGACGCGCGCGCCAATGAGATTCAATGCAACAATAATAACATTTTGATAAACCAATTGGCAAAAATGTCTATATTGCGCATGAATTCAGTAAACAACACATGAAATCAATGAAAACGCTGTTCACAACAATCCTGATTCTTTGTATACAAACACTCTTTGCACAAACGGATTCTAATCTGGAGAGTATGAGAGAGTCCTATAAAAATGGAGAATACAAGAGTTTGATAAACAAATATGCTGACAAAACAAAAAAGCTGAGTGCGAAAGAGATTTATTATGTCGGGATGTCATATTATATGCTTGAAGATGACGAAAATGCACTGAAATTTTTATCAGCATCCATTGAGAAAGGGCCGGCTGATTTCGATATGTACTATTACAGGGGGATGACTCTGTATTACATGAAACAATACGCCGAAGCATTGCCTGATATCAACAGGGCAATTGACCTGCTGCCGGACGAGATGGATTTTTATCTTGGAAAATCGAAAGTTTACAGTGCTTTGGGAAAAACCGATTCAGCCATTCTGACACTGGAGACCGCATTTCAGATTGACTCTTCAAACATCCAGATTCTGGATGAACTTGCTTATTTGCTTTCAGAGACAAAGAACTACAACAGAGCGATTCACATCAACAAGTGCGTACTGAATAATGTCAGTGAAAATTCAAACGAGTATAAAAACGCCTTGTACAATATCGGATTATTTCATCTTTTATTGGGCCAGGCCGATAAAGCTGAGCCGTATCTCATTTCCTGTCTGGAAAAATTTCCAAAGTATTATGATGCCATTCCCAAATTGATACAATCTTTTTATGCTCAGAAAAAATATTCGGAAAGCGAGTCATACAAAAAAAGTTTATATGAATTACATACAAAAAACGTTTTACCCAATAGCATGGAGGATATGTTCTGTTATGATCAGTTTTATTGGAAGGATAAGCTGGTAATGGCATATGAGTATTTTGAAGTATTAGACAATGGATTTAAGACAATAAAATATCGCTTTTTTGTAACCGACGGCAAAGGAAATATCGAGTATTGGGTGCAATCTGAGAGTAGTGCTGCAGTAAGGCAATCAGAAGGAGATTATATTCTTGCTGTTGAAAAAAACAATAACCATTTTTCGTACTGGTCATATAAATTCAGCGATCTGTCCGATTACGACGCTTTAAAGGAACAACTGTTAAAAATATTAAATGAAGAAATTCAACCGGATGCTTCAACCATCAGAAAATAGAGTAGATTGTAATGCAATGTCGTTTTCAGGTTTTCGCAAAGGAAAGAGTCAGTAAAAACAACTTGATTTTTATCAACAGAAGACAAGAAATGAAAACACCGAATAATTGTTGAAACAATACTCAAAATATTTGTATCTTTGAGAAATGGAAAATAGGAATTTCGATAGTGAAAAATTCCAAAAGTTCTGGTCTGAAAGTTCAGACGAAGACTTTGACACAATGCTTGCTTTATATGAAAGTAAAAAGTATAGCTGGGCTTTATTTGTAGGTCATTTAATGATTGAAAAGCTGCTAAAGGCTTTTTTCGTACAGGTAAATAAAGATTATCCACCTTTTATTCATAATTTATTATTGCTTGCTGAAAAATGCAAACTGGAATTGACTGATGAACAGAAATTATTTTTTATTACAGTAACTGCATTTAACATCAACGCCCGTTACGATGATTATAAAATGAGTTTTCAAAAAAAATGCACGCCTGAATTTACTTCAATTTGGATTGAAAAAATTAAAATCAACCGAATATGGATAAAAGAACAGATAAAATAATAAGACAATTCATATCAACAGTTTCGGAGCAAACACCGGGATATGTTACTGCATATTTATTTGGTTCCTATGCAAAAGGGAATCAGCGTCCTGACAGTGATATTGACATTGCATTAATCATTGACAATCTGCAGGACTCTGAAAAATTCGATACTCAGGTACAATTGATGCTATTGGCCTCAAAATTTGATTTAAGGATAGAGCCACATCCATTGTCTTTAAATGATATGGAATCAAACAATCCTTTTGTTTTCGAAATTTTAAAAACCGGAATAGAGTTGCGGAAATAAATCCGGTTATCAGTTGTTTTGATATTTATTTTTTTTGAAACTGTAAAATTTTTGAATTGGTAAAGCCATGGGCCTGAGTTTTCAATACAGCGGAAGTATTGCCAGTCCGGAATTGTTACCGGAATTAATGGATGAAGTGCGCGATATTGCCAAAGTTCATCAATGGGATGTGCAGGAGTTTGAGCGCGAATTTCCGGAAGGCGATTTTGGAAAAGACGAGTTCAATCAGGATGTTTACGGCGTTGTATTCTCGCCTCCTGAATGCGAGCCGGTATGGATTTGTTTTCTATCGAACGGCCGCATCAGCAGCCCGATGCACCTTCAGTTCTGGGGCGATGCCAAAGAACCGCCGCAAAGCGAATATTTATATATGATTTCGGTCAAAACACAATTCGCCGGAATCGAAATCCATCAGTTTATCATTGATTTATTTCGCTATTTGAATAAAAAATATTTTTCATCCTTTGAATTGAAAGACGAAGGAGAATACTGGGAAACAAATAACATTGAAGTGCTGAAAGCAAATTTCAATAAATACACTTCTCTGATGAAAAGCTTTACATCTGCGCTTGAAATCGTTCCAAAAGAATCCGGCGAAAACCTGGAAGAATATTTTCTGCGTTTGATGAAGATGATCCAGGACAGGGGCAAAATTTGATATTACAGAACTTGATGTGAATATGTCTAATTTGTTGTATCTTTGGGATATATTTAGCACAATGGATGAAAAAGTAAAATATTGGGTTGACATATCTGATTATGACTTGGAAACCGCAGATGCAATGCTTCAAAGCAAGCGATACCTCTATGTCGGGTTTATGTGTCATCAGACCATTAAAAAATATTTAAAGCATATTTTACCGCATTAAAATCTGAGGTTGCGCCTTATTCTCATAGCTTGTCTTTTCTAGCAAAAAGCGGAGATTTTTACGAACAATTTTCTGAGGAACAAAAAGATTTTCTCGATCAGATTGAGCCATTGAATATCGAGGCTCGCTACCCATCGCATAAAGAGCGGTTATTGAAAAGTTTGACGGAAACAAAATGCATTGAAATTATTACCAAGACGAAGGAATTACAGCAATGGATAAAAGCGAAGCTATAAATATTGTCAGAAGCTACGGCCTTTTGCTCAGGAAGTATTTTCCTCTTGAGAAGATTTATTTGTATGGCTCGTATGCAAAGAACACCTACAGGGCAGATTCTGATATTGATGTCGCTATTGTCGTCAGCCATATTGAAGGAGACTATTTTTCCGTAACACCATTACTTTGGAAACTCAGACGTCAAATTGATGACAGAATAGAACCCCTTCTGATAGAAAGGGATAACGATAAAGGAGATTTCCTGAGTGAAATTCAGAAAAATGGAATTGAAGTAGAGTAGTATTTTCCGCTCCTGCAATTCTTTAAAATCAAGGCTGGGCGTAGTCTTTAAAGACTAATCTGTTGGGTTTTGTCTCCAGACTAAACCCAGCAATTAATATTTCTCCAGACTACGCCCGACGTATATGAAGAGCGCTGCAGGAGAGGATTTTGATAGATTGTGAAATATTCAGTAAGTGGTGTTTTGTATGAAAGCCAGATACAGTGTTTCACTATGGTTCACGCAACGGCATTCAGACTCAAAAGAGTCGACCTGAGTATTGACGAAAACGCAGTAAAAAATTGATTTTTCTCAATCGCTCAGTAATGTGCTGATAAACAGCTGTATATACGACTATTTAGAACGTTTAAATTTTAGTTTGTTCAGCCCGCACAATGAATGTATTCTATATCTTTGCTGCGAATAAAACTAAATTCAATTTCATATGAAAAAGCATAATTTCAACGCCGGCCCGGCTATTCTGCCCCGGATTGCTATCGAAAACACCGCAAAAGCTATTCTCGACCTGAATGGCATTGGCATGTCGATTCTCGAAATCAGTCACCGCAGCAAGGATTTCCAGGCTGTAATGGATAACGCTGTTGCTCTCATGAGAGAAGTGATGGGCATTCCGGACAACTATCATGTTCTTTTCCTTGGAGGCGGCGCCAGCACTCAGTTCTGCATGATCCCTTTCAACTTCCTGAAAACAAAAGCGGCTTATCTCGAAACTGGCGTTTGGGCGAAAAAAGCGCTGAAAGAAGCCAAAGGTTTTGGTGAGGTTGTTACTGTTGCCAGTTCTGCCGACAAAAACTTCAACTATATTCCTAAAGGCTGGACAGTTCCTGCCGATGTTGATTATTTCCACATCACAACCAACAATACTATTTACGGAACTGAAATCCGCGAAGACTTCGATTGCAATGTTCCGCTCATCGCTGATATGTCGTCCGACATGTGCAGCCGACCGGTTGATGTGAAAAAATACGACATGATTTATGGTGGTGCTCAGAAAAACATCGGACCTGCCGGTGCTACTTTCGTAATCATTAAAGACGAATTTCTGCAGAAAATTACCGACACCCGTCATATCCCAACCATGCTGAATTACACCACCCATGTGAAAGAAGGCAGCATGTTCAACACGCCTCCATGTCTTCCGATCTACACCATCATGGAAGTGATGAAGTGGCTGAAGGAAATTGGCGGACTGAAGGTGATGGAAAAAATGAATATTGAGAAAGCTGACATCCTGTACAATGCCATCGATAGCAGCAATATGTTTGTTGGTACCGCTGAAAAAGACAGCCGTTCGCTCATGAACATCTGCTTTGTGATGAAAGAACAATACAAAGACAAAGAAGAAGCTTTCCTCGAATTTGCAAAAACAAAAGGTCTGATTGGTCTCAAGGGACACCGCTCTGTTGGCGGATTCCGCGCATCAACCTACAATGCTCTTCCGAAAGAAAGTGTTGAATTCCTCGTTGAGTGCATGAAGGAATTCGAAAAACTAAACGCATAATTAAATTCAAACTGATCCCGCAGGAGATATTGATTCATTGGAATGAAGAGCTTCTGCGGGATTTTGTTTTAAACAGGATTTTCAATTTTCCGAATAAAGTTTGTCTTTACAGGTGCCGGCAAACAATATTTTTTTAACTTTGAGACACCTAAGTAATTAAAATAAAAAGTCATGACAAAAGTTCTTATAGCTACTGATAAACCTTTTGCTGCTTCTGCAGTGAATGCAATACGCAGCGTAGTTGAAACCGCCGGTTTTGAGCTTGCTTTACTTGAAAAATACACAGAGAAAAAACAACTGCTCGATGCAGTGGCCGATGTTGATGCAATGATTGTCCGCAGTGACATTATTGATGCCGAAGTGGTGGAACATGCAAAAAATCTGAAAATCGTTATCCGCGCCGGTGCCGGTTACGACAACCTCGATCTGGCTGCCTGCACTGCAAAAGGCATTGTTGCCATGAATACCCCGGGACAGAACAGCAATGCTGTTGCTGAACTCGCCATTGGAATGATGCTCATGATTGTCCGCAACAAATATGATGGAACCAGCGGTACTGAGGTAAAAGACAAAACCCTCGGAATTCACGCCTATGGCTATGTTGGAAAGAACCTGGCACGTATTGCCAAAGGATTCAATATGAAAATTATGGCCTTTGATCCATTCGTTGACAAAAGCGTAATGGAAATTGATGGCATTATTCCAGCGGCCAGTGTCGAAGATCTGTACAAAAACTGCCAGTTCGTTTCACTGCATATTCCGGCCAATGATAAGACAAAAAAATCTGTCAACAAAGCATTGGTTTCTTTGATGCCCAAAGGTGGCGTACTCGTGAATACCGCCCGCAAGGAAGTGATCAACGAAGAAGAATTGCTTCAGCTGTTCGAAGAACGTACAGACCTTCGCTATGTAAGCGATATTGCACCAGACAATGCAGCAGCTTTTGTTGAAAAATGTGCACCCCGAGTTTTCTTTACACCGAAAAAACTCGGTGCTCAGACATCGGAAGCCAACAACAATGCTGGTATTGCCGCTGCCGAGCAGATCGTGAAGTTCATCAAGAACGGCGACAAAACATTCCAGGTAAACAAATAAAAAATCCATAATCAAATCCCCCCACAGTTATGGAAAATAAAGTGTTTAATTTTTTCCGCTTCGAAGACCTTCGGGTGTACCACAAGGCGCTTGAATACTCGCGTTGGGTTGACGAACAGATGAAGATGGTTGAGCTCGGCCCGGTATCGGACTATTATGCAAAAAGCTTTTCGAAATCGGCCATGCATATAGCCATCAACATTGCGGAAGGAAGTGGTCGCAACAAAAGTCAGTTTGTGTATTATCTCAAATTGGCCAAAAGCTGCGTTCGGGAATGTGTTGTTTTCACTACTGTAGGACTCAATGAAAATTATCTGAGTCAGGAAAAACATGAAGAATCGCGCTCCGTGTTGATCGAACTTTCGAAGATGGTAGGAGCACTCATTTCTTCGTTGCAAAAAGGAAGACCAAAAGAAGACAACGATGAATTCGATGAACATGCCGAGGAAATTGCACCGCTGTCATCGGATGAAGAATTTGATTTATAAACTGTAAAAACTCTAAAGAATGGCTACATTAAAGGCGTTTAAAGGACTCCGCCCTCCAAAAAACATTGCACATCAGGTTGCATCACGTCCGTACGACGTGCTCAATTCAAAGGAAGCCCGCGTTGAAGCAGAAGGAAATGAATATTCGCTGCTCCGCATTATTAAGCCCGAAATCGATCTGGCTGTGGGTATTGATGAACACGACGAATCGGTCTATAACAAAGCGAAAGAAAACCTCGCGAAATACCGTGAGAATGGTTGGTTGGTGCAGGATGAAAAAGATTATCTCTACATCTATGCGCAGACCATGAATGGGAAAACCCAGTATGGCATTGTTGGTTGTGCAGGTGTTGATGATTATCTGAACAATGTGATCAAAAAGCATGAGCTCACCAGAAAAGATAAAGAAGAAGACCGCATGAAACATGTGCGCATCACCAATGCCAACATGGAGCCCGTTTTCTTTTCATATCCGGCCAAACCCGAGCTCGACAATCTGATTCTGGATTATGCAAAATCACACACTGCTGAATATGATTTCACCGCTACCGATGGCGTTGGACATCATTTCTGGGTGATTCGCGAAGACGAAGTGATTGGAAAAATAATCAGTTTGTTTGAACAAATCCCATATGTGTATGTGGCTGATGGACATCATCGCACAGCTGCTGCTGCACTTGTTGGAAAAGAAAAACGCAACCTGAATCCCGGTTACACCGGAAAAGAAGAATTCAATTATTTTCTGGCGGTACATTTCCCCGACAATCAGCTCACCATCATCGATTACAACCGTGTTGTGAAAGATTTGAATGGCATGAGTGCTGCTCAATTTATTGAAAAACTCAGCGAGAATTTCGATATTGAGCTCAAGGGCACAGACATTTATAAGCCAGAAAGCCTGCACAATTTCAGCATGTATCTTGAAGGCAAATGGTATTCACTCACTGCGAAACACGGCACCTACAACGACAATGATCCGATTGGTGTGCTTGATGTGACCATTCTTTCAGAGCTGATTCTCGACAAACATCTTGCGGTTAAAGATCTCCGCACAGATAAGAGAATTGATTTTGTTGGCGGTATCCGCGGGCTGGGCGAGCTTGTGAAGCGCGTTGACAGCGGTGAAATGAAAGTGGCGTTTGCACTGTATCCTGTTACCATGAAGCAGCTGATTGACATTGCCGACACCAACAACATTATGCCTCCCAAAACCACCTGGTTCGAACCAAAGCTCCGCAGCGGGCTTGTGGTGCACTCGCTGGAATAATATTGTAAATTATTTTTCAATAGAAAAACATCGCGTGGATTTGTAATCCATGTGATGTTTTTTTGTGTCGGATCAGCTGAGTGCTAAGTGCGGCGGAGTTTTCCCAGGAGTATCCCGTCTCATGTGAACTTTGAACATGGAACAAGGAAGTGAGAACATCGAAGGATCTTCACTTCATTAGCAGCGGCGGATTACTTCATACTTCGAAAAATCCTTGTTCAATATTTTCTTTTGTGTCTTGATGTCTTTGTGGCAAAATCCGGAAACACCCTGAATCATTCTTCACCATAGGTGAAGGGTGATTCGCATTAGCGTCAATCAGACCTGCTAAGGGAAGAAAATTTCTTAGCGTGCATTAGCGCAATTCGCGGACGAAAAGAGTGCAAGTGGTCACGCGTCAACGTATAACGTTGCATGCAGGAGACGCGCGCCCAGTGAGAGGGGGAGATCCCGGCTCCTTTGAACACTGAATTAAGAACAAGGAAGTGAGAACATCGAAGGATCTTCACTTCATTAGCAGCGGCGGATTACTTCATACTTCGAAAAATCCTTGTTCAATATTCATTTTGGAGCCTTTGTGCCTTCGTGGCCTTATAGTTTTTTTGTTTCTTTGTATTCAATATTTTCTGATTGACAAAAGAAGAATCCATATTGTTTCTCACGTTGGCTGCAGGCGGTTTTCTGCTGTGCCGGATACCGTATGTGGGAAAATTCCTGCGCGTATTCAACACCCTTTTCCATGAAGGCGGACACGCGCTGGCAGCGTGGTTCACCAAGGGCGAGGTTCTGCGCATTGATTTGTTTTATGACACATCCGGTACAACGATCACAAAAAGCAATTCGAAGGGAGAGCAGATCATTATTTCGCTGGCGGGATATGTGTTTGCATCGGTTGTCCCCTGGGTTTTCATAATATTGTTGTCCGAAGGATATGAGATCGCCTTGCATATTTCAATCACAGCATTGTCGGGGATATTATTATTGCTTGCAGTCCGCAATGCGTATGGTATTATCTGGATATTGGCTATGCTTTCGGCATATTTTTTTGTTTTGTTCAAAGCGCCTGAATATTCATGGATTTTGGTGTATTTCTACACAGGAATTATGCTGCTTGAAGGATTGTTTTCGGCGGGCGTGGTATTCTGGCTATCGGTCACATCGCGCGACAATGCAGGAGATGCCACCAACATGAACAAATACACCGGGCTGCCGGTCTGGTTCTGGGGTCTTTTCTTTTTGGCTCAGGCGCTATTTTTCTTTTGGCTGGCTGTTGAAATGCTTTTCTGAAAAGCGAAGGCAGCAAATAGAAATTATTTTTCACAAAACCGCGCTTACATCATAAATTTTTATAATTTTGCAGTCCCTAAAAGAAAATCGTTCTTTTAAAATCCGCCCAGGTGGTGAAATTGGTAGACACGCCAGCTTGAGGGGCTGGTGATCGCAAGGTTGTGCAAGTTCGAGTCTTGTCCTGGGCACTGATGAAGTTCATAAAGCTGTAAAGTTATAAAGTTGAAAGACGCTTTATAAAACACCTTTTCACTTTACAAACTTTCCACTTTCAACTTATTTCAGCCCGGATGGCGGAATTGGTAGACGCGCTAGTTTCAGGGACTAGTATTCGCAAGGGTGTGCAGGTTCGAGTCCTGTTCCGGGCACCACACAGAAATAAAAAGGCTTGTAAATCAGTTGATTACAAGCCTTTTGAATTTCAGGGGGAAGAATCCGGGGAAGAGTTTTTCAATAAACCTTGATTTCTTTGGTACATCTTTTATTATGTTCATCCAACATCGCCTTTGCTATATCAAACGCTCTTTCGGCAATTACAGTGTTCATTGCCACCTTGTCTGAAATTGCGATTGATTGAAGATCTGCGTAAAGTTGTTTGTTGCTAATAATTGCGTTCATTGCTGAAATGGCAGCTTCATCAAAAAAGTTTTCCATAGGTTTAAGTTTTGTTATTTGCAAATATAACAAAACCGCTTTAGCAAAATAATTTATTGGCAAAATTATGGCGTAATCGTCACACCAGTCCTTTTGCTATGATCCATATCGACTACAACTTTATTAATAGTATCTGCAAGGTTTCTAAAAGTGACAGTAGCTAAGCCACTTCCTAAATCAACTATCGTGGTTTTACCAGCCATAATAGCTGCCATTATTTTAATTAAATCTTCTATAGTATAAGTACCATCAGCTACTTTACCAAGTATAGCATTCTGCATATCAGTAGCAGTAATAGCAGCGGTTCCTACTGTGTTATCTACTGGTACTCCTATTCCTGTGGCAGCAGGAGGAGGAACAGCACAAGTTCCAGTTAAATTATTAGTAGGGCCATATATAACACCAAGACGTACATCACTTTCTATAGCTTGATTAGCATTAACTGTATCAGTGCTCATTGCTCTATCTGCACCAGATATAGATTGAAATGTAAATATTTGAACTGCACTATTGTCTATTTCAACATAAGTGGGGTGGCTATAACCAAAAGGTAATTCTTTATTAAGACAGGTAAGTGTACCTTTTACTCGTAATGTTGGATTTGTAGTAGATACACTATAATAAGCATAAGCACCAAGAATAGTGTGCCTTATATTTCCTTGTACTTCGACAATACTTGTTCCACTATTTAATCTAACGGCATAGGCTGTTGTAGCAGAACCGCCAATCATATCACCCTGAACAATACAACCTCCGTTACTAAACATACCAATACCAAAACAGTTACTAGATGTACCACCTGTCACATTACCAGTAATAGTCAGTGTATTACTAGAACTGTGATATATCAAGCCAGACCCTGAAGATGCTGTCGCAGCTTTAGACTTCATTATCACGCTACCATGAATAATACATACAGCAGCATAAGACGTTTGTAATGCCACGCTGGTAACTCCAACTATATCTGTTCCAAGAGCGTCACCATAAACATCACAAATTCCACCGGATATATAATACATAGCTGTGCAACCTATACCAGTTTGCGTTATATCCCCATAAATATTACTTTGATTAGATGCACACTGAATCACACCTCCTTTATAAGAACTGTTATATGTAATTGTACCTGGATGAAAATCTATAGTACCAACGCCAGCGCAATAAAAAGTAGTAGTATTTGTATATATGTTAACATCGCCAGTAAAAGAAAAAGTACCAGTAACAGATATATATATTGCAACTTGTGTACAATAATTTGTAACATTACCATTAATAGTTACATCTCCTCCTGCATTGTTTAAAATATAATAAGCCCCTGTAAATGTACAATTACCATTAATTTCTATAGAAGAACTGCTACCTGCTAGATATATTCCATATTTATCAATAACCAAATTACAATTAAAAATAATGCAACTACTGCCTGTATTATTTATAGAACGAACACCAGTTGTTCCATACAGTGACATGGTACCCGAAGGTGCTGTAAAAATTACGTCATTACCTAGTAAACAATTTATGACTATAGGAATGGCATTGGCAACCGTACAAGTATTAAAAGATAATGTTAAAGCTGTTGTGGCAGTAAAAGTACCACCTGCCACTATTCCACCACTTACAGTGTTGTTTAAAGAATTTACAACAATGTTTTGGTCTAATGTAATAGCCTTATTATTAGCATACACATCATCACCAACACCAGGAATAGTTAAACCACCATCCCATGTTGCTACATTACTCCAGTTACCATTTGCTACAGCGTATCTTGTTGCCATGACTTATTAGTTTTACCAACCACTAGGGAAGTATGAGTTTCCTCCGGATGAGATTGTAATATTTCCACCGCCAAGTAGCGACTGATTGTTTATGGTAGCAATATTGATCCCGGACACCAGCTGTTTCGCGATAGCCAGCGGGATCTTATCTTCATTCTTTGCGCCAACCTCTTTGAGTAATTCCGTATGAGCGGCCCAATACTCCACAAAGGATCCGGCGTAACCGAAGTTTTTCGACTCGTTGTAATATTTCAGTTTTTCCTCGCGCGTCATTTCGCAAATATACACATGAAGTGCTGCGTAATAGATATCAATTGTGTGGAAAATTGTTGCTATTTGTGGGAAAATAATTCCAACTGATTTTCCTTAATGCTCACATAGTCTGCGAAGCGCTTATTCTCGTTATTAAAATGGGTAAATGACTTTTCAATACCAACAAATTCAATATCCATATCATAGGCCGCAATCCTCGAACTGCCGCTCCCAAGGTGTGTATCAAGAATACTTCAACCCAGTTCCACAAATTTCATGTATGTCCATTTATACAAGGAAACAGGTTTTTGCGTTGGATGAATTCTCTTTTCATTGAGCTTCTTATTTCCTTGCATCCGTTGTCCATTGAAAACGCTCTCACCCTGGCACATTCCATTCCACATAAACCGGAATAACCTCACGGAATCAATCAAAGAACAGTAGGCGATCTCACAGTCCGAAAAACTTGAATCGCCATTTACTTTATCCCATATTATCCGGCCAGGACCAACCTTTACATCAAAGTAATTTATTCCCCAAATGATCTGATGCTTTGTTACGCGAAACAACTCCCTGAAATAATCCTCTCCCGAAACTTCCCATGTTTCGGTTACAGGATAATCGGTGCGCTTTGTTGTTTTTGACTGAGCTTTTCCGTAAAATCTTCTCTTTTCAGGTCCTGAAAAATAAGGTGGGTCAACAACGCCTATATCAAATTGATTATCACGAAATGTTTTCATGACATCAAGACAGTCGCCGTGTATGGAAATCTGGTTGCTCATTTTTTAATCCTTGAAATCTTGCGAAACCAAAAACCAATATCAATTCCAAACAGGTGTATAGCATATTCGAATTGCATTGGCATAAACCACCGCTTTGAAAAACCGAATATAACCCAATTGTCGCTGCGGGTAAAAGGCTTGCGTCGCCACCTGTTGTTTACAGCAACCCCCTCAAGTCTATATTTGTAATACTTTAACTGGTTGAACATATTTGCCTTTTTCATTTGAACCCAATTTTTATAGTTTTACCCTTTTATATATTTCGCTGGTTTGTCCTTCGTTGATTTATAATCATATCATCAAAAAACGCATCGTGTTGATGGATTTTTTGCGCATAGAAATACATCCTGCCATCGGGAAACTTTTCGAGAGCAAGGCGCGGATATACGTGCAATGAATACACATCTAAAACACTGCCGTCTGTTGCCCCCACAAGGGATACATACATTTGCATTCCACGGATCATGTCCTGAAATTCATCCTTCGTAATTTCAACCATATTGTTGATAAATTCGGCAAGTATTGAGCCCATCATTATTCCTCCCTGTATTTGTTTCTGTCGTGTGGGTATGGTCCGGATAGGAAACTTTCTTTTGGAGTCAGCGGCGGTTGCGAATGGAAACTCTCCTCTGAGATTACGGGAGGAAGTAAGCGCATTCTGAATAACAGTTCGTTTATGGCTTTTATCAATGCGTCAAATTGAGCATGTTCCAAAAAGGTAAGTGTTTTTGGCCGGCTGTAGTTGTGCCGGTATATCCCGCCGAACGCCTTCGGCTTCCTTCTTGAATTATGTCTGGCTGATTTACTCATTTTGATTGGCTTTAGACGTTGCTGTATATCTTGCGTTGCACGCTTCACAGTGCATAATTTTTGATCCCGACCTGCTTTGTTTCAGATTGCCACCACACTTCCTACACTTAAACTTTTCAATCAGTTTTGCCATTTGTTCATCCCTATTTGCATTTCGCTGTTTCCGCTGGATTGAATGTGCTTCTTTAATCTCGGGTATCAGTATTTTTGCGAGCCTATTGTATTCCTTACTAATCCACCTTCCATCGGCTTCGTGATGCAATCCATCACCCATCATTTCACCAAGTCTACAAAACTGGTCCCAAAGGAATTCGTCGTCGATCGATTTACTCATGGGTTTTTACCTTTCCGAATTGCTTTTGAAATGCCCTATCTATTTTATTGAACAGGATTTCTATTGTCTCCTCTCGCTCCGACTCGTTGTCTGGATGAAATGTCAACGCTGACTGCATCGTGTTTTTAATACTTCGGTCTTGTAGAATTTCAAAGTAGTATGCCGGACCCCCAAAAGGATTGTGTGTGTCTTTTCCGGTTGTCCACATCACGGAGTAACCCCCAATATATTTTTTCTTTACAGTAATATACCCGGCAAAAAATCCTTTGACCTTGAACACTCCCTCCCCAAGCAGCCATAATTGCATTTGTGCACGGCAGCATGGATCGCATTCATTATCTTGCTGAGGACATAAGGCCACCCTCTTTTTGTCTTTCCCATTGGTGAAAATACAGATACTCATGGTTTTATTCAGTTGGTTCAATAATTTCAACAGCGGCTGCCAGTATCTTCATCGTAAAAACATCCTTGCCATACTCATCCGCACACTCCTCAATTGCAAACATGGCGGCCTTCACCTCGTTGTCAATACCATGCTTTTTCATAACGGCGTGGATAAGGTTTGTATAAAACTCGAGCTCCATTTTCCAATTCTTACCCCAAAGTGTTTTGCAGGCATCGCGGCAGGAATAGAGCTTTGCCGCCAAATTGACGTGTTGTTCTGTGGTATTCATTTGTCACTCCTTTCAACAGAATTATTGATCGCAAATATCATTGCAAAGGAGACTATTGCGGCCAGCGCAAAATAATAGTTGTTTTGCACACATGCCAGGACAAAGAATATTATTGTCAAAACAAGCATTACCGCGATCAAGCATCCGGCTTTTTCTCTCTTATTTCTTTTTAATGTCATAGTAAAATGGGTATTTTTGGCATGCTTAGTATAACTCCACATCTGTAATATCTGCATCACAATCCTCATTAATAAATGGATTATCCTGCGGACAACTTCCGAATCCTATTGTAAAAAGTAGATACTGTTTTAAATCTTCTTCGGTGTAATCACCTGTTGCTTGAATGTTGATTGTAAATTCCATTTTGCTTCTGGTTTTTATCTCCCCGGAACGCCGGGGGCGGGTTTGTTATAATTTACTTGCAAAATATTCCACACTCCCAACTTTTTATTGGTGCGCCAGTGTCGCTTTTCTTTAACTCGTCAAGAAAAATTCGTTTACCCTTAACGCGCACCAATCTAACTCCAAGTCGTCTGCTCTGTTCAGCCCTACACTCAAATACATTCGGAAAGCACTCGCGTACCAAATTCCAATAACTCGGGCTTGTCGCCTTAACACAGCCTACGCAGTTAGCGTTCGGAAATTTGAGGGTGTATATTTCTGGAATTTTAATGTTTTGTTTTCTCAGAATATTAAAACAGTCCTTTTTCGTGATCAGTGATGTTGTCAGAACCGGAATGGTGTTTTGTCTTTCACCTTCGTTGAAATGTTTTTGTCTTTCCCATTCATCTACAGTAAAGCCAAGGACATGAAAATTAATCTTTACTGATTTTTCAAATTGATATCTTGCCTCTTTTTTGAGAATCATAGTGCATGGAGCTCCTATAATTCCACCCATGTATTTTCTTTTATCAAACACCTCGACTATGGAAGCGTTTGGAAAATCCTTATTCTTTACCTCAATAATCGGCTGTTGAATCCACTCTGAAATATCTTTAAGAAACCGCCTGTTGTCTTCGTGCTCCTCTTTTATGGGACTGTTTGCAACAATAACGCGGCACTCCTTGCCATATAACTCAATTGTTCGTTTTGCCGCAACAGCTGACGCGGCGCCGCATGAAAACCAAACCACTATTGTTTTTTTATCCGCTTCCTGGCTGATCATTTTTCCTCCACATTCTTAGTTTCAAACTTAATTCCAAGGGCCTCCTGAATCTTCGCCAGTGTTTTCAGGTTCAGCATCCGCTTACCATTGAACAGCTGGGAGACATACGCCGATGAATATCCAATCCTCTTTGACAACACACCCTGAGTCATGCCCTGTTTAGCCATCTCCTTCCGGATGCTGGTAATAAAAAAATCATGCAGGTTCGCTATCGCTTTATCTTCTTCGCTCATCTTAACTCCTTGATCATCCTGTTTATCTCTCTTACTGCCTGACGTTTCGCACGACGCAATGACTGAGCCCAACAACCATTATTATCCCAAACCTCACCACCATCGCCATCGCGTGAAACTTCAACCCAATATGTCGTCCGGAGTGTAAACCATGTGTCCATCATGGCCTCCATCCGAATATGAAAGTCGTATATCGTCCACAAATTGCTTCCCGGCCTCTTGAAAGCAAGATTAAACCCAGTTGAAATATCATCCCGCGGACCACTCCAATCAATGTTTCTGATCCTGATTTTCTTTATTTTGTCCAAGTAGATCATTGTGGTTGTATTTGAGGTTTCACCCATCGGAGTTCATATTTTTTGCAGATTGACTCAAACTCTTCAATTGTTTTACTAAAACCCTCATAACCAATTCCCCTGACCCCAATCCTATATTGGCCGAAAAGTGTCTTTACCTCAACCAAATCATAAATTGGATCATCGTATCCTCTTGAGTATAAAATCCACGCGGGAATTCTGAAACCTTCATGTATCAATCGCCACAATTCTTTGTAGTCGGTTGACAGCTCAAATCCTTTTATTTCGGGCTTCATAACACCTCCTCCAATTCCAACACATTCTCCTGACCGACCTTCACCACCTCAGTCTCATCCTTCTCCGCATGGTTTTCGATGGGCTTTTCAAACAGCCAGTGGACAAACACAAACGTCCCGATGGACACCCGATCGTTACACTGATGGCAGAATGTTCCACCCTCCCGCTTTAATGGCGGCGGGACCTCTGCCAGTTCGTAAAAAACAGAATTACACCTTACACATTTGACAACACGTGTGATGGTATAAATCCTACCTTTAATTACGAAGTTTTTCGAATGTGTTTTTATACACACTACTTTATCACCTGATTTCATTGTGCTGTAAAGTTTTCGAAAATTACCCAAATGCTTTTCGGGATCTGCGTTGTTGACACCGGGATCCACGATAGTGCAATCCCGCCCGACACCTTCTCGCTGAATATAATTTCGGCACCCAGATTGAGCGACATATCTTTCACATCATCCGGGATCACTGTACCAACCGGAACTACCAGCGCCCGGGGAGTGCCCAGCATTTTCGAGTTGATCTTACCCTCTTTGCTTTGTAATATTCTTTGAACAGCCTTCCAGATCATAATCTGCGTTATTTTACAGGTTCCGGTGGAAATTTTTGCATTAGATCAGCGTTGATTTCCTCAGCATCCTGAATACTGAATTGGCTACCTTTTTCCGCTACGCGTTTTTGCACCTGTTCAATTGCATACATACTGGCTACATTTGTATTAATACCAACAAGTGCTAACGCCTTCGAAATTTGGTCCAGTCTTTTGATGTCGTTTTGTTCTTCCATTTTATTTTGGTTTTGATTTTTCTGTTTAGTTATAACTAAACCCGTTTCCGGGTGACTGTCCGCACACCAGAGGCCATCCGGCTTTGCGTGCCTGCTTACCATAACCTCAGTCAACGATCCGACTCGAACGGAATCCGCGATCCAGAGTGGACTCGAACCACCGACATCAAGCTTAACAGGCTTGCGCTCTACCAACTGAGCTACTGAACCAATAACGGGTGTGGCTATCTCCGTGTACTTTGGCGAAATCATCTTTTCCCTGTCAGCTTCACCTGAAAAAAATAACTTTCACCACACCCTTTCTTTTTACGGTTTGCGGTCCAGGAGGGAATCGAACCCTCGCCTTCTCAAAGCTTTACGGTGCCTTTACTTTACGAGTTTTTTCAAGAGCTTCCCCTACCGGCTTCATATTGACGATCTTCCACTAATCCACTGAACCAGGTGCCGGTCTTTCGCGGCTGTCAACTAAAACTTACCTATGAAAAAATCACGAACACAAAGTTAAGCAATACGCTAACACAATGCAACAATTTAACCATCAATTAACACCACGATCATTCGCATACCATTCGACGACTATTCGTCGAACGCTCGTCGAATCATCGTCGATCAATCGTCGAACGCTCGTCGAATTTTAAAAACCCTCCCGCATCATAAATTACAAAGATTCACCCAACGTTCAAAAACATCCCCGGAAATACCCCAAAAGTTTATGTACCCCCAAAAATGCCTATCTTGATTATCAATACGTTACAGCGTTTTGTCGTCGAACGATCGTCGAATGGTCGTCGATTAATCGTCGAATCATCGTAAATTTCTACGATCACTCGTCGAACGATCGTCGATCAATCGGTGCATAAAAGGAAAGGAAAGGAAATAGAAAGGAAAGGAAAAGAAAGAAAAAGAAAGAAGTGCTTCGCACATCGTGTTCTTTTTTTTTAAAACAAAAAATTATTTTGAATTATCCCGAATCTCTTTTTCGGCTGCCTGAATTCCCAGATCAATCAATCTTCTCATCGTGTCGTTTATATCCATCCGCCACACCCCGGAAATTCTCATCATCCGTTCATACAAAAAAAATGGAATTCTTGCGCGCGGCTGAAACATCAGAGACTCCTTACGCAATCCAAGCCGATAAAAACGCTCATAGGCGGGCAACCAGAGCGTATATAGCTGTCCACTGTAGATTATCTCCACCAGGATCTTTTTCTCCTCGCAGACCCACGTATTTACGATTTCCGCTCCCTCGTAACTTTTGGTGTATCTCCGAACTTCAGTAATACCGCTTGCCGTGAGCCAGCATTTTATACCCACGGTGCTTCTATCAATTTGGCTGTTTTGAACTTCTAATTGCCTTATCATGCCATAATGTATTGATATACAGAAATATAACTTAACGTCATTTTAGCGGCTTTTTCTTGTATATTTTTCAGAGAAACTAATCTCCATCTCAGGAGAAATATACACGTCGCCCATCGGGCCGCAGATCATCAGGATGTGATACTTTGCTGAGAAACCAGATCTTTGTGTCTGAATATTGCGCCACTTCAGTTCCGTGGATGTTCCCAGAATATCAACCGCCGAATTCATATACCAGCTTTCACCATCAACGGATGAAAACAGAAATATACCAAGCGACTTTCCACTGGCGACAATTCCGGATCCGTCGGCAAAAAGCTGCTCAATCTTCGTATAGATATCCGCGGCCTCTCCCTGGAATGGCTGACTGATAAATACCATCGGCCGGAACAATTCCGGTTCTGCAGCAAAGTCCGTAGCATAAACACCCGTGTAGGTTGTTGCGCTGACTTCCCCCAGGATATAAAGCTGATTGGATCCATTCCGGAGTGCGTAGGTCCGGCTTCGACCATAGAGAAACCTTCTGTAAACAACACTACTCTTTGTCCATACCTGATGTTTGAATGAATAGATCCAGGAATATGCGAATGATGGATTGGAGATAATCAACTCGTTTTCAATCGGATCAAAACCCATAATACAGGCGGTTGTTCCTCCGATGCCAGTCATCCCCCCGATGTAGGAACTAAGCTTCGTGGTTGTCAGGAGGCTGAAGAACGTCCCGAAGTTTGCGCCGGTCGCGATGGTGTTGAAATGCGCGTTGGAATAGATCTTCGTCTTGAAATCCAACCCATCAATCAGCTGGCTGATGTACTGAATATCCTGCCCAGCCATGGCGCCGATGCCCTTTGATGAGGCAAAGAGAATAATATTCCCGGCCTTCGTTAATGATCCCGCACTCGAGAGTCGATCATCCGATATCGGAGTGATGGATGTGACAAACATGGCTCCGGATGGATCTACATTCATAGCCCAGATGCCAGACTCCGTGAAGGCGATCAACGGATATGATCCGAACTGGCCAGTTGATACCGGCATTGCATTCTCACTGATGGCGAGGACCCTTGAGTTTCCAACCTGATAGGAATTTAGTGCCGGGAAATAAAACACATTGTCGACCGCGGACGCCTGAACACGGTTTGGGTCTTTTATGATGTTGTCTTTAGTATTATCAACCACTGGTCCAGCAGAAGTACCACCCTTCCAGTTAATAGTAACGCCCTTAAGAGATGCAAATTCGACACCCCCGTATGGAATAAATGGATTACCGCTACTTGCACAAACAAACGAATAATTGTGAAGCGCATGGGCCTTCATCTCTAAACCAGCCAAAGGACAATTAAAATAAGTTAAAGCCCCCAACCAATCCTCGATAATTCTAACCCTGATTGCCCTGTTGTCTGGGTATGTTATTACGGGAAGCCATGCAACCTGCGACGTTGCGTTGTGTGAAATAACATCAACATTAGCATAATCACATAGTGTTATTTTTTCACCACTTGAAGATTGAAGCGTTATTTCAAGCTTTAATGAATGTGTGCCAATCGACACACCACCACCACACTTATCAGTTGGGTATGTAAACATTTCCGCCGTCTCTGGATCACGCAAGGATGTTGAAACGTCTGCCAATAGTAACCGATTGTTGTATATGTGGTTATGGTTTGCAACAAATGCGTGATGAGAAAAATTATCAACCGGCATTTCATCTCTGGTTGCCATATCCGTGACGTCTCCCGGATATTGATATGATGGCGTGACTGTATCAAACTGTAAATTACTATTCATTAGTAGCTTGAAATCCGTGTACACGCTTGTATTGTTTTCCACAAGAGACTTGAAGTCGTATTTATATAATTCTAAAAAAACCTGTTCCCCATAAAAATAATCAATATTGAGTTTTTCAAGATCGTTATCCTCTTTCAGAACTGTGTCATGAAGAGGGTCGGTCATGTAAAAGTTTACAGATTTTATAATTTTTCCAAACAATGTTTTTTTAAGCATAAACGCGTTATTCCTTGCATTGTTCAGGATGCGCGCCATTACAAACCCTTTATAAAAATTATAGTTTCCGTTGTATGGATCCCCCCACCATCCAGCTCCTATGTATGCGTAAATAGGCCGACTATGCTTAATGATTTCCCCGTAAATTGTTTCGAAAGCATACACTATCAAAACCTGCCCGTAAAACTCACCCTTCTTTTTGGCGGTCGTTAGGTTTGTTTCATGATCACTCATTCCACTACACGCCACGAGCGGTGTGGCGGTCAACTCTGTATATAACTGAATATCAAGGTTTATTTCAGATGTATCAATCACAAGATATGTTTCATCCGTTGCGTCCCAGATACAATACTTCCGATACATATCCGTAACCGATGACACGATCAGAATATTTTTGTACTGAGTGAATATAAAATCAGTTGAAACAGCATCAAATATTGGATAGGTCACTCCCGCTGGATCCATGTAGCCAACCGACAGATTATTCTCCTCCCAGAAGATAAAATTCTCCCGGTCATCCAACACGTGAACAAACAGAGCATCAGCAGATAGTGTGTGTTTCTTTACCGGCGGAACAGATCTCCACGCACCATCATCGAGCCTTGCGTTTATTACCTCCGACATGTTTCCCGCCGGACCCTGCGCGTTTGGTTGACTTGCCACTATTCCGTTCAGGCTTAATTTCTTTTTCATTCTGTGTGGGTATTTTTTGATATGTTATCTCAATTGTCTTGGTTTCAACCTTGACCTTTAGCTGCTGGTTTAGGTTTTCAAAGAAACCGACATCGGCTGTTTTGGCTCCCAACTTCGGACGGTTGATCACACCCTGGGAGACTGCAATGATATTCCCAAGGGTGTTTGCGTCGAATGCTCTTTCTGTTGCCGTCTTTAATTTCTGCAGAGCCTTATCCCGGATCTCATAGGCCAGTCTTGTTGCGTTGTCTTCGAGCTCCGTCATTCGCTCATCGGATAATGGCACAATCTCATCCGACTCCAACACCATTAATTCGTCCAGATTGGTAACCTGAAGTTCTTTGGTGTCATTTTTTGCTTCCGTTTTCTTGCGCATAAAACATTGTGTTCGACAAATGTACGCTGGTTTGATGTGATTTTTGCAGTTAATAACAACAATATTGAATATAATTGATGCAATCACCTTATTATTGCGACGTATTTTCGGGGAAAATTTACAACCATGCCCCTCCCATTATTAGCTCTCGGAATCGGCGCTGCCGGATCACTTGTCTCGGGGATCTTCTCCGGACGACAGAATAAGAAAGCGCTTAACGCGTCACTCGGCGCGCTTGACACTGTTCAGGGTACTGCGGATAAGAGGCAGGCTGAACTTGATAAGTGGTATTCGGATATATCCAACACTCCCGCACTACAGAGCAAAACAGCAAAAGCCCAGATGACAAAGCTGATGGACTATGTTCGCGGAAGGAGTGAGCAGGGAAAGGCCCAGGCTGCACTAACCGGTGGATCCGACGAGGCGGTTGTTGCAAACAACACTGCGATGGGTCAGACCGTCGGTGATACAGTGAACAGCATTGGAATTCAGGATGAGGCACGGAAGGATGCGGCAAGATCTGAATTCAATCAGCGCCAGTCAGGTATTGACAGCGTATTAAACAACCTTGCAATGGCACGCGGGAACATCCAATCGAATTTCCATCAACAGAATGCGGCCAACTGGTCCAACGCCGGCGGAAACATTGGTGACGCGGCTATGAACTTTGCGTGGCTTGATTCAATGAAACCAAATGAATAATCACATGCCAGATCCAAACGAAATAACCGCAAACCTCGACCTGTTTAAAACTCCGGTCCAGGCTGGCTCAGGTCAGCAACAGGAAAAAGAGCAGGAGGATTGGTACGCACAGCTTGAAACCCTCCTTGAAACAACCAAGCCTAAGTATGACACAGCATCCGAAGAAAGACTCCGCCGACTTTCAAAGGCCAATGCCTACGGTGAAGGATTTCGCGCAATCGGGGATATGGTTACTGCCGCAACGAAGGGTAATGTCGAAAGGAGACAGCCATCACAGATACAACCATTCGTGTTCAAGGGGTTACAGGACCTAAACACCGACTACACAACAAGGCGAGATGCATATACCAATACCGTCGCTGGACTCCGGATGAAGAAACAGGCCCAGGATGATGCAAACAAAAAGTGGGATGAGCAGCTTGGAATTTACAAGGGCAATCAGGACATGCAGCTGCAGAAGCAAAAGGACATGAATGAGTATAACGCCGCCAGGGTATCGATGCAGCAGGCTAAAGCGGAACAGGATAAAGCCTGGAAAGACTATCTCAAGACTAAAGATGCGAAGGCTCTACAACTTGCATACGCGAGACTGAATAACGACAACGAGCGCCTGAAGCTTGCTAAAATGAAGCTTGCTGCCGATCCAACGATGTCTCCGTATTTACAGGATGATGACTTCTATATTGGATATGATCCACTCGAGGCGCCAGAAATTCCAGAGGATATCCGCGGGACCGATGCTGAGATTGGTTATTCAATGCAATATCTGACCACACTCGGATTGAGCCCTGAGCAATATCAGCGCGAGGCCATCAATATGCTGACCAATCAGTATAATCTATCCGTCCCGGATGCAGCCAAAGTAACCGAACAGTTCATAACAAAGTAAACACTATGCTTCCTGATAACGATCCAACCAAAAACCAGCAGCAACGTACAGTTAATTTTGATGAGATCCAGAAGGGCGCCAAAATGTACGGCGGCGGCCAGACAACACCCGTTCAAACTACATATTCGCCACAGGTTCCGGTGATCGAACAGCCGGATGGTGGTGATGAAAATATTGGTGGAGCCCTCAAGAATAAGCCGGGAATCAATCCAGCATATAAAAACTACAAGCCTAAACCTAAGCCGGAGCCAGAACAGGCAAGCCCATTAAACTATGATTTCGGGTTTGATCCTAATGCATTGCTTGAACAGAAGTCTGAGACAACCCAGATGACCGCCACACCTCAAACAACTCAGGCGGCCGCCAATCAGGTCAAGGGTAATCAAATTCTTGCACAGCCAAACATTGAAAAGTCTGAGCTCACTGGCGAAACCAGAGATGCAAACAAACGGATATCGGATGACTTTGAGTCCATTGTTTTGAATTATGGAGTGGGAGATGATGCCTTCCAACGTTTCTCAGATTACCTCATCCGGACTCAAAAGATGTCTCCGGAGGATGCTGAAAACCTTGCTAATCTTACATTCGCAAAGGTGAACAGCCCCGACCGGGTTACACTCACAAAGCCGGATATTACACCGGAGCAATTTCTTTTGAACCAGGATGCTCAGTCTCAGTTTGCAATTGCAGACTATTTACAGCAGATTGATCAGCGACTTACAAAGCTGAATTATTCAGGAGTCAACGCCGCCGGCGCCGCAAAACAGGAACAAGTTAAGGGGTATCAAAAGCAGGAATTCACTCCCGGAGTATTTGATAACGGATACATGACGACGGATAAGGTCCGCGAAATGATTGATGTTATTCCCGCCATGGGAGAAGCCGGAAATATGGATGCAATCACCATGGCGAAAGTCCATGCTGCAAACCGTATTGATCAGTTGAATGTTGATCAGGCTACGAAAGACAAGTATAAAAAGATGGCAGAGGATCGGCTGAGTACAATGGATCCAATTCTGGCCACCGAATGGGTTTTACGTGACCGTCTTATTGAGATTGAAACAGCGCTGTCTATTCCTCAGAATGAAATATTTTCGAACCCAGAGGGTGTGAAACAGAGATTACTTGAGGCTGGGCTGCCAAACGGGGAGGCTATATTTGATGAGCTTGCAAATATTGGAGCTGGTCTCAAACAGATTGAAAAAACCAAAGAAATCAAAGCAGCGCCAAAGCGCGGTGAAGAAAGCGTAGGAGACTTTTTCCAGTACTTTGCTGACAACGGAGAGGAAGCCCTTGCGGATGCACTTACACTTGGCCTGTATGGTTATGGTCAGACTCAGGATGTCAAAAATCTTGTTGAGCGTGGAACTGGACCGAATGCCTCTGATGCTGACAAGGCTGCCCTGATGGGGTATATTTTCAAGGATGAGGCTGCAAAGAATAATCAGCTGTCGTGGGTGTATAATACTGGCGGTGCTGTCAGTGAAATGGTTCCGTTTATGCTCACATTTGGCGCTGGACGAGGTATGGCAAAAGGGATGTCAAGGGGCGCAACAAAATACGTCATACAGCAGACAGAGAAAATAACCACGAAGATCCTCCCGCGTATTGCTGGCACTGTGACAAGCGCCTCAATAGAAGGAGCGTTTTATACAGCGGTTTCCCCCGCATTCCTTGAGTCGTATGCCAATCGACAGATGAAGGATGTTGTTTTCTCAACGAGCCCTGATGGTAGTATCACCGCTGACTTTTCAAAGGTTGAAGATCCAATCACCTCCGCATATAAAGCTGGTGTAAGTACCTGGCTTGAATTCTCAACTGAGGGTGTTGGTGAACTTTTTACCGGCGGCCGGAAGCTTGTTATGAGCGAACTCAATAAGCGGATCGGTAAAAACATTCTGCAGAAGTCCGGGGATGAACTGGTCTCCTTTATGTCAAAAGCAAAGAGTGATCTCAGATGGGATGGTACTTTGTCAGAGTATTTCGAGGAACTTGTTAACGGTATTGCCGCACCTATACTCACAGGCGAAGGCGATGTTTCTGACTTCTTTGAAAAAGAAAATCAATATCAGCTTATTACCTCAATCCTTTTAATGGATGGCGCTTTCAAAACCGCTGAAGCTTCAGCCAATGGCGTTTCGAACATTCAGAATGCAACGAACAAGCGCGCATACAACAAGGCCGGAGACGTGTTGGTTCAAACGATGGGGCCGGATGACGCGAATCAGCTTCGTGATATCATGATGATTGATGACGTTGAAAAAAGGGAACAGGCCTTCATTGAAAACGGATATCTCACCCCTGAATCATCCATCGATATAAACGCAGGAAATAAAATCGACAGCCCAGAGAAAGCATCCGCATTGATTGAATTCGTAAAGGCTGCATCAAACTACCAGATCTCATCCGACTTCGAAATTCAGAAGATCGAGGAAGATCTTTCAAAGGTCGTAAACAAAGAGTCCGGCAATATCGTTATTGCTGAGGATGCTGAGGGAGAAAACTACTTTGTCGTCCAGCGTTCAATGAAATCCGTTCTGGCTGTCAATATGGAAACCGGCAAACCTCAATGGAAGTCAGCTGACTCTCTCCGGATAATAAGCGACATGCCGGCAGATAAGTTTGCACAGGGCCACGCCCAACAGCAGGAGCAGGAAACGGAAGCGGAAATTTTACTACAGGAGGAAGCACAACAGCAGGTTCAGCCAGAAGCCCAACCGGAAGCACAGCAACAGACACCAGCCTATGTTCCAAAACTGCGCGACAGGCACACAATTGATGGCAAGGAATATTATGTCGCCCAGATGGGTGATGGAATGATCCAATTAAACCCCGTTGAAAATCCTGATGGACTTGCAGCGCCGGTCACAATTCCAGAGCAGCAATTGTCCGAGATGGTTGCAGCACAACAGCAGCCGGTGGTTGAAACTCCCGTTACAACAGAGGGTTCTCCCGTTACAACAGAGGGTCAGATCACTAATACAGAGGGTGAACAACAAGCCCCGCAGCCGGTTATCAAGCAGTTTGGAACGAGTGACGGAAAGGTAAACGTCGACTTCACCATTGATGAAAACAAGATTGCAACCAGCAATTCAACTTACGACTCAGAGGCAGACGCACAGAAGATAATTACCAAACTTGCGCCCAGATTCACCGGGAAACGAGAATTCACAGTTGTTGACGTTTCTGATCCGAACGATGTCGATGCACCAAATGAGTACCGGATTGTTTCTCATCCGATCCAGAAGGCCCAGGCCGAACAGGTCCAGCCGGTAGTTGAACAACAGCCGGTCGCAGAAACACCCATTGAACAGCAGGCGCCAGTCATCGAGCAGCAGCCCATTCAGGAGCAGCCGAATGAAACCTTGACACCTACAGCCGAAACCTTGACACCTCAGCAGGAAACCCCGCAGGCGGAAGTAATACAACCGGAAACAGAACAGGCTCCGGTTATTGAGGTTCCGGAAAACACATCCTCCCCGGAAGAAATTACACAACAGGAGGCCGTCACAAATACCAACCCAACTGAGAAACAGAAGGAGGCCGGTAATTACAAGAAGGGTCGCATCGAAGTACAGGGATTGAATATTGCTATTGAAAACCCGAAGGGATCAGAGCGCTCAGGCGTTGACGCCAATGGTGAGCCGTGGAGCACAACCATGAATAATACCTACGGGTATTTCGAACGGACAGAGGGCAAAGATAAAGACCAGGTTGACGTGTTCCTTGGTGATGATCTTATAAGCGAAAACGTGTATATAATTGACCAGCTGGATAATAACGGCAATTTTGACGAGCATAAAGTCATGCTTGGCTTTAACAGCTCAGCTGAGGCCGTTGCTGCATACATGGCAAACTATGATGAAGGATGGACCGGTTTCGGCGCAGTAACCGAAATGGAGATGGACAACTTCAAAGACTGGTTGGGTGATGGGAAGCGCACTCATTTACCGCTATCGTATTCTCCCAGTGTTGGCAAAGCTACATCCGAGACGGAGTTTATTGACTATGTGATAAAAAACTCAGCAGATCCTTCGCAGATATACCAGGCGTGGCAAATGGAGAATGATCGACTGCCGTATAACACTCTGAAACCATGGCAACAGGCCCTTGCCGATGGTGGTTATAAGACCACTCAGAAATCATTTGCAAATGTCTATGATCCGGAACAAATAACCCAGACCCTCGCGCGGATGTTTTTCAATAAGAAGGGAACACCCCTTGATGTTATTGCCATGGGGTTTGATATGGAAGGATCACAGCAGGATGCGGAGAAGATTGCCGAGTTTATGGTTGAATTGTCCCGCTCTAATCCTAAGAACAGCGCAAGACGCATGGCCCTTGCAGAAAAATTCCGGACCATTACGGGTGTATGGCCGAGTCAATATCAACGCGTTTCATCCAAAAACAATATTGAAGTAATTGAGTCGTTTTTAAAAAGATATACCAGCGATAAGTCGATGGATCTTTTGAGCCGACTTGAGTCCGTCAGAAACGAATTAACCAATGACAATTATGAAACCATCAGACACCTCATCATCGACTCCCGAAATGGACAAATCGAAAAGCCAGTATTTCAATCCACCCAAACCGAATCCAGTGGATCTGAATTTAATCAGGAGAATCAGAGCAGCGTCCCAGATGATCCGGGAGCACGACCAGACAGCAATGAAGGAGAAGAAGATTTAACCGAACTCGAGTCTCCATTCCACGCTGCCGATAGTAATCTGTCTCCGCAGTCACGTCAGCGAATACAGCAGATAGATAAAGAGATTGCCGCAGCCAGGGCGCGATGGAAGGTTGCGGTAAACGAGCGCGATAAGCACGCGAAAGAATTACAAAATCGTGTTAATCTGTTTGGTGTTGACCAAGAGGGTCCGACCAATCAGATCGGTATGTTTGATGACGTTGAATCAGACACATCGTCGGAGAACTTTCAGGCGGCAATGGCCCCCTATCAACGCAAGGTTGATGAGGCAAAGAAATATATTGACAGCCTTGAAAAAATTCGTGGTGAAATAATTAGCACCGACGGAAATAATCTGACGTTATTCCGCTCAAACGCACTTGAGCAGATTGTCGCTGCGGCCGAAAACGATATTGCCTGGCACCGTCTTATTCAGTCAGTTGCAAACGACTTTGCAAAGGGCTTTGGAATACCAGTCCGCGCAATTTCCAATATGAATGAATTGCCCGACAATGTAAAGGAGGAACTTAAAAAAGCAAAGGCCGCAAAGTCCGACTTTATGATTGATGGATTTTACAATGAGACGTCCGGGAGCCCGGAGGTCGTCCTTATTCCATCAAATATCAGCGACGTTGATAAAGTCAAAACCCTGATCGCGCACGAAGTTGTTGCACATCATGGCATGAGACAGTTGTTTGGAGAGAAATTCGACAAGCTGTTGACTCAGGTATATAACGGCATGTCTGAGGAACAACGAGCCGAAATAATTGATATCAACAAAGGCTATTACTCCGGCAAGCCACAGGCAATTGCTGATGAATTCCTTGCGTATTCATTCGAGGATCTTATGAATGGCACAGCCCCGACCTGGATGCAGAGTATTTGGGCCGAGATCAAGCAGATGGTCAGAGATCTGTTCAATGCTTACGGTATTCCATTCTCAGAAACAGACCTGCGCGTACTGGCAGAGAAGTCAAAACAGAACCTTATTCGCAATGCCGCAAAGCAATCGGTAGTCGCTGGTCAACCAATGTTTTCAATGGCTGGTGACAACGCCATCAAGAATATGGATGAAGCAATTATCGTCGAGGAGAAGAAGGTCGAGGCACTTCAGATGAGTGTACTTGGTTATGGCGCTAACGAGATCAAGCTTGTAACCGGATGGGAGAAGGGTCCTGATGGAAAATGGTTTTATGAATTCAGTGATCGCAACTTCACCCTGAAGGGAAGCAATGTAAAAAGCATCATTCAGGATATATCTATCGACTTTGCGGATCCATTGGATCCAGAGCCACGAAAGGTTAAACTCTCTGACGTCATCAAGGCCCCGGAACATTTTAAGTATTACCCTAAGCTGGCCGACATAACCGTCCGAACAGAAAGTTATGGCGCAAACATCAAGGGTGGTTTTGAACAAGAGACCCAATCAATTGTCATAAATTCAAACCACAACTGGACGCCCACTGAATTACGTCACACATTACTGCATGAAGTACAGCATGCAATTCAGGGTATTGAGGGATTCGAGCCCGGTGCATCCATGGAGGCGAGGACTGATGCAATCAGTCAAATTGATCAGGAAGCGCGGTTGTTGATCGGGAAGCAAGAGGATCTAAGCAGGTGGAAAAATCGCAATGTATCTGATCGCGCAAAAGCATTGTCCGAAATCAATGATCAACTCAAACGCCTTGGCAAAATCAGGCAGAGACTCGCATTTGAATTGTCGGACAACGATGCTTACAGGGTTAAGCTTGGAGAGGTAAACGCAAGAAATGTAATCTTCAGGGATGAAAAGAGAAATGAATTCGCTGAGAAATTAATAAAGGATGGAGTAAAACCGGATGAGGCCATTGTTATTGCTGACAACCTTGTTATGGCGCAGCCATTCTCTGTTACGTCCGTTATGTCGGGGATGCAGTTTCCGGTATCGATGGATCACACTCTGTATCTGAATGCTATTGTTGAGACTGGCGGTGTTGCGATGGATGCAACAGCCGAAGCTATTCCGGAAACCATAACGGTTGATGGCGTTGAAAGACCGACCCGCAACAGTGACGGCAAGGCAATTCATCCAACCATTTCCGGTATTGAAAACTTTTGGAAGTGGTTTGGAGATAGCAAGGTTGTGGATGAGTCTGGCCGGCCGCTGGTAGTAAACCATGGCAGCCTTAGTAATTTCACTGAGTTTGATATTGAAAAGTCTGGACAATCAAACGATATTGCAAAAGTTGGCTTTTGGTTTTCGTCAGCTGAAAATTTCGGGGAAAACTTTGCAAAAGAAATTTGGTACGGTGAGGGAAATAGTCCGGTAGTGTACGACACATATCTATCAATCAAAAACCCTAAAATATTTACAACCGACTCGGTTGATCCTAAAGCCATATCTGATATTCGATCAAAGATAGATGCTGCGGAAAATACTATATCGAAGCTCAGGAGCAAGTGGAGTGAGTATTATGGAAACTGGCAAGAACTTGAGGCGTTTAATCTCTCCGCTTATGGACGGATTGATGACACAAACAGGGATTATTATTCAGCCAGAACAAAAGGGAGTGCTGCGGCAATGTCTGACGGACTTCAAGCAGCTGAGTATGTGAAAGAATTGTCGGTGCTTAAAGATAAATCTGACGAACTTCATTATTCCGATGCGTATCAGAAGTTTAGAACCGATGTTTACAAAATAGCCGGGAAGGGGTCGAGGGATGCAAACATCGGCGGACTTGGAATGTCTTTGAATAATGCAGGCGAGGTTGTAAAAGAATATGTCGAGAATCTTAAAAATGATGGATATGATGGAATAGTTATCAAGGGAACATCCTTTGACAACGGTGCTGCAGGAGGGAATAATGATCAATTTGTCGCGCTTGATCCCAATCAGATCAAGTCTGCAACCGGTAACACCGGCGCCTTTGATCGGAATAAACCGCAGATACAATTCCACGCATCCACAAAAACCCCATCGCCAAAAACCTACCAGTCTACAGTCGAAACAGCACTCAGCAAGATCCAGCAGAATAAAGCGCTGCCGGCACAATGGAAGGCTATGCTGATGAATTCCGGAGCGAAGCCTGCAGAACTTGACTGGATGGGATGGGATGATAATTTCAATGAGTCGGGAAAAATATTCACCAGAGAGGATATTCAGAAATGGGTCGATGAGAATCGGGTGGAGATTGAGGATATAACCAAAGGGGAAATTAGACCAACAATTGATCCTAATATTAAAGTGTGGGAGAATTGGGCTAAAAGTAAATATCCGGATGCTGAGAATATTGAAGTTGTTCAAAATGCATCTTCGGCAACACAATTTGGCTACAATGTATTAGTTGATGGCAAGATGGTGATACAAGGTGGTGCTCAGACGTATGACTACCAGTTACCCAAATTGACCGACGCAAAATATTCAGACTACCAACTCCCCGGCGGAGACAATTACAAAGAGATGCTGTTGACGATGCCCGTAAGCGTATCGGGGAAAATAACGGCAATTAAACACGAAAAACTTAATGGTGATCAGTATTTATATTCAATTGAAAGGGATGGTGAATATGAAGGGCTTCAATCAGCTATATCCGAGACGGAAGCAATCAAATTGTTTAAAAACAGAATAGCCACAAAAGAGGAAAAGTCAGCTTTCAAATCCTCCCATTTCAACGAGCCAAATATCCTTGCGCACATCCGCTTCAACGAGCGAACAGATAAAGATGGAAACAAGGTATTATTCCTTGAGGAAGTACAGTCTGATTGGGCGCAGAGTGGTAAAAAAGAAGGATTTAAGCCGAAGGATTTCAAATGGGATACTCAGCTTGGAAAGGATGCAGTTGCGGCAATTAAAGACATGAATAATCTTGGTTTTAATTCATGGCAGGAAGCTGCAAGGCAGATTTCAAAAGATCCTGATTTCGTGCAAACCTTTGATATTGACCCAAAATACATTCAGTTGCTTATCGATTGGAAAGCGGCCGCAAACATTGAAAAGAATGTTCCGGACATGCCTTTCAAAAAGACTGACCAGTGGGCCGGACTTGTTATGCGACGCATGATCCGCTATGCAGCAGAGAACAACTTCGACAGAATTGCATGGACTAATGGCGAACAGCAAGCCGAAAGATATGATCTTAGTAAGCAGGTTAATGAGATAGTGGCTAAAAAAGATAATAACGAAAACTACGCCTTAGAAATAGAATATAATGGAGGCGGGAAAAGAAGGGTAACAGTTGCGGAAAAAGATCTTGAAAATACAGTAGGCAGGGATTTGGCTAAAAGAATCATTGATGATTTCAATATAGGTAAATACAACTTTCCGGCGCGGAAATCAAATGTTTATGCAGGCCTTGATCTCAAGGTCGGTGGCGAAGGAATGAAAGCCTTTTACGACAACATTATCCCCTCCATTGCAAACAAGATCGGAAAGAAATTCGGCGCCCAGGTGCAGCCTGTGGAGCTTTCGGAAATCGGCGAAGTGAATTCAATTCCTGTAACCGACAGCATGAAAGACTCCGTGCTGGATGGCGTTCCAATGTTCCGCGCTTCATCCGGTCCACGTCTCCCGAAAAACCAGAAGATTGTCCGTGGTGCCGGAAACAGACTCCGCATGTTATTTGGTGACAGAATGCAGCCGGTGAAACTCCTGCAGGATGAAGTTATTCGCAGGGGTGGAAAGATTGATACATTTTCCAATGCCTACGATCAGGAAAACAGAGCCCGTTCCCGCGCGATGGCTCGTATTGAAAAGCTGAGTGATAAACTACTTGACCCCATTGAAAAGAAGATTGTCGAAATAATGAAGGGTAATCGTTCACTCACATTCCAGGATATTGAAAAATATCTGATTGCCAAACATGCGCCAGAGAGAAATGATTATTACCGGTCGAAGAACACGGATGAAGATCCAAACAGGGTTTATTCCGGCGGTATCATTTTACCGAAAGATCATCCCATCCGCGAAGCATATTTGCAGGCGCAGTTGGCGTCAAAGGTCAATCCAAATACATCAACAGAGGAATTCAATAAGATCAGCGACGAGCTGAATGAAAAGCTTGACTTTGATGGTGTTCCTCTTGACAATGATGTTGCCAACGCCATTGCCGCTGACTATGAAAGCAAAATCGGGAAACAGAAGGCTGACGAATTAAGCGTGTTTGTTCACGATATGAATGCGGCGGTGCTTGATCTGTATCTTGAATATGGTGCAATCAACGAGGAGCAGCACACCGAACTGTCAACCCGATGGAGTAATTATGTTCCTCTCCGTGGATGGCGCGAGGATGGCAAGGATATATTCGACTGGCAGCAGGGACACGGTGGAAATTCAAATATGCTGAAATCAGCTGAGGGCCGTATTTCCGAAGCCGACTCACCACTGGCCTATATGGAAAATATGATGATGTCCGCAGTCGTCTGGGGTGAGGATAACAAGACAAAGCAGGCGTTTCTCAATATGATCCGCAAGAACTACGACAAGAAGGATGGATTGTTTGAGGCGAAAAAAGTCTGGTATGTGAAAACCGGTATCATTGACCCTGAAACCGGTCTGGAAAAAACAATCGAAACCACAGTCAAACCTCCGGACGCTCTATTTGAGGCCGACCTTGTGACAACTGAAGTGGCAAGCGAATACAAGCGACACCTGCCGGGAAGTATGGCCGAACAGCGTGAGGTCGAGGTGCTTGAAAATGGAGAGAAATACATCATCGTTACAACCGATCCGGACGTTGCCAATGCGATCAACCACAATAACGATATGTGGCAGGATGCATCCAGGGTATCACAGAGGACCGTTGGGCGCGTGACTCGTTTCATGTCCTCCCTGATGACATCAAAGAACCCGGCCTTCATCATCCCGAACTTAACGAGGGACTTTGCCTATGCTTGGATCTCCAACGCATCCGACAACCAGGGAACATCCTTCGTGCTGAATATGCGCCGGGCATCCGGAGCCATCACCAGAGCGATGAGTGGTAAAGCTCAGCCCGAGAAATACGATGGCATTACCCGAAATCGCTACTACTACGATAAATTATATGCTGACTTTATATCCGGAGGTGGCCGCACCGGTTTCCTTCGCAATATGGAGCTTGATAAGATCAAGGTCGAGATAGAGCGCGACATATCAATTTTGTCAAAACCACTTAAACCACGCAACGCAGCCATACATGTAGGTCGTTTTTTGAATAAAACATTGGACTACATGGCTGGGTGGTCAGAGGATATGTCAAGGTTTGCCACATACATTGCTGCCGTAAAGACAGGAAAGAGCGATTCTGAGGCGATCAAGGCCGCAAAGAACGTCACGGTCAACTTTGACCGGAAAGGTCAGCTTACGTCATTTCTGGGGGCTATGTATGCATTTTTCAACCCCGCTGTTCAGGGTGGTCTCAACTTCATGGGCCTTGCAAAGAAAAACAAGGTCGCGATAACAACCGCCTCAGTGTCATTCTTTGCGCTTGGTTACATCATGGGCGCGCTTAATCGGATGATCGGCGGAGATGATGATGAGTTTGGCAACTACTACGAAGCGCTTAATCCATACCTCCGGAAAAATTACCTGATCATTCCGACATTCTGGGACGACGACGACAAGTCATTCATTTCCATCCCGCTTCCGCCAGTGTTCAGATCTTTCTATGGCATGGGCGAACAACTGCACAGCGTTGTCAATGGAGACAAGTCGGTTGGTGGCTATGTGGCCGGCAGCTTATCTGACTTCGCCAACAGCTTTAGTCCCTTTGAACCAGGACAGTTGATCACCGAAAACGGCGGATTGACCATAAGACCATTGGTCCCAACGTCACTTCAGCCAATGTTTGATGTGTGGGTGACCGGGAAAGACTTTACCGGCAGAGATATTCGCAATGCAGGTTTCACAAAGAAGATTGATGACCTGACTCCGAATTCAATGCAGGCGAAGAAAAACACCGGGGAGGTTTATCAATGGATTTCAGATCAGCTGTTTCAGCTTGGCGGTGGTGATCCTAAAGTTAAGTCCCTCCTTAGCATCGACGATGAGGGTGGTGTTTCAAAGGTCCCTGGTATTGCGGACTGGAACCCATCCAATATTGAATATCTGATTGAGTCGTACCTGGGAGGTAGAGGTCAATTCTTTAATCAGTTATTCAAAACATCGGACGCCATTGTTGACGGCGCTATTAAGTACACCAAAGGCGAGCAGGATGGTGTTTTTGATGAGGTCAACGCAAACATGATCCCCGTGCTTAATCGGTTTATCCGTCAGCCTTGGAGATCACAGTATGTTGATCAGTATTGGAAATTATACAATCGCTATGAGGAGATTGATAATTACGAGAGAGCCATGTTTGACAAATGGTACAAGGAAAACGCCGACATGTATTCTGGACTGGATCCATCGAAAAAGAGCGACAAAAAATCCCTTCTTACCCACTTTGAAGCCGAAACAAACCTCAATGTCAACCCATTTTTCATGGATGACATAAAAGAGGCTTCTAAAACATTGAAGGATGTCACGGATGAAAACGAACGCCTGAAAATACAACGAGAAATTTCAGAGAAATATTTTGACACGATCATTAAACAACAAAAACCATGAGTATCAGGAAAGTAACAGACGAAATCAATCTGCGGAGATATAGCCGGGCGGCGCAAATCAAGGGTAAGATTAACCTCAGTAATTCAGTCCCGGCAAAATCACTGGATGACACGGGTGACAACCTTCTCTTGTTGCAGCGGTGTGAAAACTATTGGAATGCACTATCTACATTCAGGGCGCGCGCAATGCGGTCGTTCAAATACTACCGTGGTGAGCAGTGGTCGGACGCGATGGAAGATCCAGAAAACGCCGGGCAGTTCATCACGGAGGGTGAATGGATTGCGCGACAAGGACAGGTTCCGCTTAAAAATAACCAGATCAGGCAGCTCATCAATAACATCATCGGCCAGTATCGAAGCGCACCGACCAAAACAATTGCAGTTGCCAGAGCGAAGGAAAAGGCAAAGGAGCAGGAGATGATGACCAATGCGTTGCAGTATGCGCTTGGAATAAACATGACAAACGAATTGGATGCGCGTATGTTTGAATCCTTTCTGATGTCCGGTCACGCTTCACAGAAAATTCGCTTCAAAAATTGGAAGGAAAGAAATATCGATGACCTGTTTATTGAGAATACCAACCTCTTTAATCAGTTTTGGAACACCAATATCAGCGACCCGCGAATGCATGACCTGAAGCTTATTGGAGAATTCCATGATTATAGCGTTGATGAAATCATAACCATTTACGCTAAGACTCGCGCCGATGAAAAGAGAATCCTTGAGTATTACAGTTCGCCATCAAACACGTCCGATCTTTCTGACATGGCTCAACGCATGGATCGTCGGCAGCTTATGAATAATTTTCTCACGCCAAACGATATGGATAAGCGTCGGGTATATGAGATATACGCTATTCGCACAGACTGGCGCATCAAGGTGTGGGACCCAACGGCGTTGTCATTTACCATTCTATCCGGGAAGGGAGCTGAATCAGAAGTCAAGCGCGAGAATGAGAACAGACTTCGCATTGGAGCCCAGCAGGGATTGTCCCCGGAAGAAACCCCATTGCTCACATTTACAGAATTCAAAGAGCCATACTGGTATTGCAAGCATTTGACATCAAGCGGCCAGGCGTTATGGGAAGGTGAAACACCCTACGCACATGAGGAGCATCCATACATCCTGATGTTGCACCCACTTTTAAACCACGAAGTTTGGGGATTGGTTGAGGATATTATTGATCAGCAGCGCGCCATCAACCGCTCAATGATTATGATGGACATGATGATTGGCGCCAGCGCAAAGGGTGTGCTCGTGGTTGATGAGGAAGCTGTCAACGCAAACAAGATGGATCTTGCCGAGATTGCATCCGCATGGACGGCCCATAATGGCGTTGTGACCATTAAACTCACCAAGGGTCAGAACATCGACAGTGTGATCAAGCAGTTCAATGGTCAGGCACACATGGCCGGACTATCTGAATATCTGCAGGTACAGATGAATCTTATTCAACAGATTTCGGGTGTTGGTCCATCCATCCAGGGGCAGCGCGCGCCATCAGGCACACCGGCCAGCCTTTACGCCCAAGAGTCGCAGAATGCATCCATGAACACCATGGATAAAGTAAAGTCATTCAACAGCTTTATCCAGCGCCGTGACCTGAAAGCAATGAAGGTGATCAAACAGTTTTACAAGGAGGAGAGATATCTTGCTGTTACTGGCAAAACATATACCGACGCAATCAAGGTATATGAGCCTAAGTTGGTCCAGGATGTCGAATTTGATACAGTGCTCACTCAGTCGGTTGACACTCCGGTTTATCGCAATGCCATTGACAGCCTATTAATGGATCTGCTCAAGAGCCAGATGATCAACCTGAAAATGTTCCTCAAAAACACTTCACTCCCGTTTGCTGAACAGATGCTTCAGCAGATCGAGCAGGAGGAAGAAAAGGCAGCTCAGGGAGGAACACCCGATATGGCCGCTATTCAGCAGGCCGCCGGACAGGGCGATCCGAAGGCAGTGGAATTGTTACAGAAAATGATGGGAGGACAGCAAAATGCCGCTTAAACCACAGGTAACAAAATTGAATTTCAATGAGCATATTGCCGTTGAAACGAAAAAAAATATCGTAGTGATACATCATTCTGCGGGATGGGATAACGCCAGGGGAATGTATGATTGGTGGCGCAATGACAAATATAATGGGGTATGCACCGCGTATGGAATAGTTGACAGCGGTGAAATATTTGAGGGGTTTGATCCGAAGTTTTGGGGGTACGCTATTAATCCGGGCGGCGGCAATGTACCAGCAAAATACAAAACCAAAGCACACGATAAGTTTTTGAATTCTCAAGCTGTCCAGATTGAAATCTGCAACTGGGGAGCTCTAACAGAAAAGGGCGGTAAATTATATTCGTGGTCTGGCGCCGTGGTTGATCCAAGTCGGGCCATATACTACAAAGATGGTTTCCGTGGCTTTAAGTGGTTCGAGAGATATACACTGGCGGAGATAGAGTCTTTAAAAAACCTCCTGTTATGGTTTCATACTGAATTTGGAATTTCGCTTGAGTATCATGAGGATATGTGGGACACAAGCACGCGAGCGCTTGACGGAGAGCCTGGAATATGGGCGCATGTTTCGTACAGGCCTGACAAGTCCGACGCTCATCCGCAGCCTGAATTAATTGAAATGCTCAGAAGTCTCAATACAATAACACCGGGCCGAAGCACAAGCAAAGATATATGAAAAAGGTATTTCAAACAATAGTTGATAAAGGCCGTGGCAATTGCATGCAAGCAGCTGTCGCAAGTTTGTTTGAGCTGCCGCTTGAAGATGTGCCTAATTTTATTGAATTTGAAAACAATGAAAAGTATCCGGATACAAATCATTTCATTGAGATGCACAAATTCTACAGGGGAAAAGGATATGAAGATGGGATTACCTATATCAATCGAAAAAAAGATGATTCCCTTGAATTGATGATTAAAATTGCAAAGTTTGATGGTGGTATAAATGGATATCTTGACGCTACGGTAAAGAGCCAAACATTTGAAGATGTTTATCACTCCGTGGTTATTGATACCGATTTAAACATTGTGCATGATCCAAATCCAAATCAATTAGCGCTGAAGCTTACTCCTGATGATGTTGTAGGATTCGTTGTAAAAAGTGATTTCATAATTGGGAAAACGGGGGCGATTTTCACACAAGAGGAATGGGGAAGTTTGCCGGCGGAAATTAAGGACCAAAACATATGGAAATGAAAAACATTCTAACTCTCATTCTGATAGCACTCATGGTTGGGTTGTTGATAAGCGTTGTTAGCCTCCGGAGGGATGTAAAAAGTCTCCCGGAGGAGACAGCGCGACAAATCAAAGATTCTGCCGACGCTGAGAACGCTAAGGAAAATGCATACCGGGACTCACTGTTCCGGGTGGTTGATAATATCGACCGAAAAGACTGGAATAAGATCAATAACTACATTACAAACAAGTATGAAACGAAGTTCAATCATATTGATAATGCTTCTTACACTGACCTCGACAGCTTTTTCACAGTCAAAATGGCCGGGGTGGGTGAGCATTGCGAGTGATACGGTTTATTGTTTCACCGCACCACAAGCGCGAGAGCTCTGGCGAGTATATACGGAGCGCGATATGTGGAAGGAAAAGACCGATTCGGCCTCTGGGGTTATTGCGCAGCGGGACACAATTATCTTGACTCAGGAGAAAATAATTAAGTCCTATGAGCGCACAATAGCCAACGACAGCATCATTCGGCAACAGGATGCAGCGCTATATTCGGCGATTGAGAAGAAATTAAAGCGACAAAAGTTATTCACGCGGGGATTTCAGGGGTCAACAATTTTGTTGCTTCTATTGCTTCTATTGTGAAAAGTTTATACATTTGCTTCTAAATGGAAGCAATATGAAAAAGTTATTTTTTGTCGTCATACTGGCGTTGGCTGTATTTTCGGGGTGTAAAAAGGATGAGCCGGAGGCGGTTGAGGGGGTCTTGACTGTTAGCCCGACAGTCTGGTATGCAACCAATAATTCTGGTCAGTTTTATGTTGATGTGGAGAGTAACACCGACTGGACAGTTTATCCAGACAATGGTTTTTATCCAATTCAATCACTTAACGCATCGCCACTCAGCGGAAGCGGGAACGGTTCGGTAAAAATTGAATACGGAGCCGCAAGCTACCCAACCCCCGACTTAGAGTCGGCCACGATATATTTTAAATATAAATCTTTTGGTGTAGATAAATCTACATCTGTTAAAATTGATAGATGAAAATTTCTTCAGCATGTATTATATATCTGTATTTATTATTATTGCCTTGGTGAACTTTTATTTCTTTGGAATGCAGAGGGCAGCCATGATTATAAGTAGAAACGCATCTGGTGATAGCAGGTTTGTCACTGTATTATTGCCAGATAAATTTTTCTTAGTCCGACTAATCACATTAGCTAAATACATTATTCTGATTCTGATGTTATTATTTTACTCATGGCAGACTGGATTGTTGTGCTTTGGGGCTGACTGCTTAGCGTTTATATTAATACCAATTCCGTATAGGCTTTTATATTCAAGAGTATTTACGGCAAGAGTAATAAGAATTTTCAAGAGTTCCAGCATGGTCCCATACGCTCTTATTGATTCCATTAGCAGGTTATAAGAAGCAATAATCAATGAATAACCTGAAACAACGCATAAAGGACAACCTAGTACTCGGGCTGATAATTGCCGTGATCATGGGAATAATTTACCTAATCACACTATGTATAAGATAATAATATGTCTGAAACTCGACCATACTTGATTTCAATGATAATTTTTCGTACCTTTAGTTCGTTTTAATACTGTAGTCTTAAAATAATACTACATTTGCACAACAAAAAACATGGATATGGACGCATTTGTATCATATATTGTTGAAAAGTGGCCGTTTATTTTCCTGATTATTGCAGCCACCATCTTTGCATGCTGGATGGTTTTCAGTTTAAAAACGGTAAAGAGGTCAACAAAGAAATTTGAATCAGAAGGCGATTGTAAGCATCATGCCGATGGCGTGTCTAAGATTGAATCAAAGCTGGATAAGATTTACGACTTACTCTTGTTGGGTAATACGGGTATTGGTACGTCGATGGGTAAGTCTCAGAGTCCTACTCAATTATCAGACATTGGTGTTAAATTCTTTGAAAGTTGTGGGACGAAGGAACTTATTGAAGACCATGGATCGTATTATGCCTCGGTAATGCAGGCTCAAAAACCATCTACAGCCCTTGATGTTGAAAAATTGGCGTTCGACACCCTATTTATGGACACTGCATCCGACAAGTTTATAGCAATAAAAAACTATCTATACAATAACCCTGAATTTGAAGGGATTAAAGTTGGACTAAAAGACGTCTGTTTTGTCGCCGGTATTAAACTCCGGGATATTTATTTAACAGCGCATCCAGAGATTGACCCAAACAAATAGATACTTAAAAAGGCCCCATATGAGGGCCTTTTTTCTTAATCCTGATTATTGATATCTACGCTTCTGAGATCCCCGTATTCTTTTTTAGCTTCGGATTCAGCAACTCGTGAATAAACCTGCGGCCGGTTTCAGTCCATACCAGATTGACCGACGTCTTTATTACGCCGTTGGCATCGGTGTAGGTGTACGTTTCGGTTCCAGTGTAGCCTTTACCCTGATACTTATGGGTTAGCACCCAGGTTTTGTCAACCCTTCTTATCACACCCATGTCTTTGAGGATGCGATTCAGCATCACCGGCCCCATACCAAGTTCCTTCGCAATAATGGTGATCAGGATGTACGACGTCGACTCAAGCACCTTATTGGCATACTCCACGCGTGGAGCCTGAATGCCAAGCTGTTTGGCCTGTTCGGTAATGACCAGCAGCTTTCTGTCAGCGTCAACCTGAAACTCACCAATGTCGTCGGCCAGTTTTTGGTTGCTTTCGGCCAGATCAAAATTCCTTTCTGACAACTCCTGATTCTTTTTGCGTTCATCAACGAGAAGTTCACTCACCCTGGTCAGGGTTGATATAGTTTGCTCCGGATTACGCAGTAGGCTGTCGATGAAATTGTCTGTACCGGTGAAACCGAATTTCATGAGTTCCTTGATACGATCGTTGCACCAGATTGCGAATTGAGGACTTAGCCATCTGGCAAATTCAAGGGCAATGTCCTCGTGAAACCACGTGCCTTGAACAACTCCTCCTGCTGGATTTCCTTTGACAACCCGTATTGACTCTGGGAAAATATTAGCCCATTCTTCTGTTTTTTCCGAAGGCGAAATTTCGCCTTCATTGATATTAAGCGAGTTGCGTCTGCAAATCATTAGCAATACATCTCTGCGCGACTCATCCTCGAAAAAATGATTTACTTTTTTACCGAATGGTTTTGCCATTTGGGTAGCATTGATCATTGTATCTCTGTTTTGGCCGGGCATAAAGGTTACCGGCGAACCATTGTACTGAAACATTTTTGAAGTTTCCATGACTTTTTATTTTTAAGATTTACCGATTACTTTACTCCGCGACTCTCAGTGAATTCGCGCAACAATCCTTTTTCACTTACAAAATACATTAGCATGGCGTTCTCCGTTTTCAGACGGATACACTCCCGGATTAACTCCTCGGGCGGAAGACTTGTGATTGTTTGATTATACTCCTCCTGTTTCGCTACGCGAACATCAGATGAGTGGAAGTTGATTGATTTGCCACCCTGTTTGGCGCGGGTGCTCTCCTGCAGCGGAACCTCGTCAGGAGGATCGGTTGCGTTGTTTCTTGTGTTTCGCATTTTGGTTATAGAAAAAACACGACGTCCACCAACCGGTTGCGAAACCCCAAGAAACTTGAGTACCCCTTTCGGGGAGCGGTTGGCAAGACGCCGATATTGTTAATATCAGAAAATACAATTTCATTCTTAGGGTTTCGCACAACAAAGATAAAACATTTCATAGCTGAAGTCAAGATTTATGAGAATTATTTTTCATGAACTGTGACCACTCGGCGATCTGGAAGGTATATTTAATCTCCCCATTTGTTAACAAATAAACAAATAAACCACCTTTTTTGATAATTATTGCATCAATTATGCATGGTTTTTTGTTCGGATCATCCAGATCATACACCTTGTCACCAGGCATAAAGGTCGCCGATATGGTTATTTTAGGCATGTTACGGGTACCTCCATCGGATTACATTCGTTCGCTCTTTTTTATTCTTGAAGTCGAGAAATACCGGACCTATTTTGCCCTGCTTGTAGATCCTCTTGCCGAAGCGAATCACGCCTCCGGTTGTAATAAACAGCACCTCCTGTTCAATTGGCGGCTGTTTTACATTGATGTCAATCCAAAGCGACTCAAGCGTGCCATTGATTACCTCCATGAGTCTGTCAGAGTTGACGTGCCAGTATGGATCAGATGGATGACTGAATCCTACCAAATATGCAAGCTGATCCTTATTCATTGCTGTATTCAACTTCCTCAAGTGATGCATACTCGCTATCATCCTGAATTGAGCGCGCCTGCTGTTCATCCACAACGCGAAGATTGTTGCGACGCAACTCTCCGGCGGCATAATCCGCCTCAACTCGATAGCTAAATGGTTTTGCAAGTGACAAGTCGTTGATCCACGTCTGTCCCTTGATTTTCTTTTTGTCGGCCAGAAACTCGCTGGTCCGTTCTGTTTCTTTTACAATGTAGTACATGATGGTTGTTTTTTTCGTAAAATGGTTTTCATTTCAGATCCGTCAATTATTCGCGGGTTGTTGAGATATAGCCTGGCAATGAATTTTTCTGCAGCATGCCTGTATATGTATTCCATCGCAAGGCTTATCTTTGTGGTCCACCAGCTTTTTGAAAATCGCTTCCGGTTGGCCAGGAACAATGTTTGTCCCTTTTTGTTTGTGCAGATTATGTAGTACATGACTTTTTCTCCTTTAGAATTAGAAGTTCGAATCCACTCACAACCCTCCCGCCGTTGAATTTAGATGTAGAAATAGCATGCTTGAGCATGTAATGTTTTCGAGCCCTGTTCTCATCTTTCGTCCATTTCTTATCGAACACATGAAACTCGATTTCGCCATTCTCGGCGTCCCTGATAACATAATAGGTGTTTGCCATAATGCCTCCTTTTAGTAAACAAACGTTAGAATGTTCTGTAATATTGCATCAAATATAAACAATTAAAATAGTAAATGCAACTATTTTGGATAAAAAAATTATTCCTGTTCCCGAATATGTTCTACAACCCCGTGTTCATCAGGTTTTCCCCATTTCCTTTTTCTATTAATCTCAAGCTTATCAAATGCGTTATAAATCATTTCTCTTGCAGACAATCCGAATTTATTACCGGCGTCAAGCAAAAGGATAAAGCAGTCTGAGAATTCTTTTTCAGCATCGGTTTTATTTAGCAGAGTAGGGGACTGAAAGAATTTTTCAAGCGCCTCCGTCAACTCCTTTGTCTCTTTCTGTAGGTGATATGATATAGGGACGCATCGTTGCTGTGAAAAATTACCATTATCGAATGTGTGATTCGACCATGCGCCGGTCTCGTCCATTAGTTTTTGAAGTTCTTTCACTTGGCTGATTTTTATTGTTTGGTATGTTGCGTTAATTTCTTTTCCGGGATAGTGCAATCGGGTGAGACGATCAAGAAACTTATCCATTTCGTAAACTGACTCAAATTCACGCTCTCTACGCATGGGTAGCTTTCTTTCCTCAGTCGCTACGCCATTGTTTTTATTGACGCGACACAGCGTCATATCCATCAGAATAACCATATTACCTCCGTTTCTTTACAATGTTTTTCTTATCCACTTGCTTCTTTCCCTGCTGGATGATCTGGTGTGACACCCTATCCACATCAATTGCGGTGGTGCTTTTTTTCAACACGCCTGTTTTTTTCAATACCTTCCGGGACTCTCTCGTCATAATGGCCGTATTGTGGCGGCCGTCAATCACATTTATCTTCTTGCCGGTTCTGGAATGATATTCCTCAGCCTTATATTGAGCGACCCTACGTCTCACATCGCCAACAACCTTCATTACTTCAAGCCACCATTTCAACAAAAAAATTCGGATGCGAATAAATAATTTTCGGATCATGTGAACAATCAATAACCTACTGAGTTCTTTTTTCAGATTTTTAAAAAGTTGATTCATTGGCTTTCCTCCTTGTTTTTTTAGTGTTGTTTGTTTTGATTATTTCCGGGACCGGCATCGTGGAGCTCACATACCGGCCGATGGCGGTTGCCATCACCATATCGTCGTGCGCCCCGTCAACAGCGCCAAGCGTTCCGTTCGTCTTTACCTCGTATGAATCCTCCTCATCACACACACGACTATCATATTCCACATAGCTATCGTCGCGGATGTCAGCACTCAGGGTGTCAATAGCGAGCTGTTTGCTCTTTGTATTCGTGTGGAAACCGTATTTTTTTGTGACGGGTCCGCCGGCAGTGTCAATTACCTCCCGGCAATACAGGTTGTCGTAAAACTCCGCAATCTCATCCAGTACTGTGAAAAAGTGATCCCCATCGGTGTCCGCCTTCTCAGTACGCAGCGAATTTGTTTCGATGACAATCTCTGCATTCCCATATAACGTGGCTATCTGCACCATCTTCCAGGCAAGTAGGTCCTGATCCATGTGCCCCTTCCATGTAGCAACGGCCTCATCAACTCCTCCCTCCATGCGCCAGTATCGATCAAAAACCCGGATGACAGAATAGTCGGCCCCGGACCATCGGCCTCCGATATCGACAGATACCAGATATCTATTCTTTATGATCTCTGCATTATCCGGCATGGCCCACACCCAGAGACAGCCGTCGGCGGTTTTTTCAAAGCGCATATTTTTGGTGCAGGTTTCGCCACGATCTGAGTCGGCGAAGATTTCACCAATAAATATTGGAGGTCGATTATTTCTTCTTGACTTCGCCACATGCTGTGGGGCAAAACACCTCCTGCCGGTAGATTGAAAGGCCTCCTCTGCGGTTGATGGAAACTCCGACTGCATCCGCCAGTCATCCAGCCTCTCCCTGCGCTTGTGCTCCTTGTACCAGTTGATACCCTCAAGCGTTGCCCCCAGGGACCAAAGAAACCAATCATAGGAATCCATCTTTCCAATGAATTCAGCGTATGTTTCTGAAAGTTTTTTCTGATAGTTTTCAATACCAAACCACGGGACGAATAGCGGGAAATATCCGGAGACTCCATTTTTTGCATCAAGCCATCTCTTGTGAAAGAAATTTCCAACACCCTTTGCCGTTGACTCTAAGGCAACGAGTGTCATCGGGTCTGACGATATGGATCCAATGACGGACTGCATCACGTCCTCCGGCTTCTTTCCCATTGTCTCCTTCCACAGCCCAACCTCCGACAAGTGGGCCATAGCGATATCAAAGGTTCTCAGGTTCTCCGGTTTCTGCATTGACCCGATGGTGATCACGCAGTCTCGCTGTTCGATTATTCTTGACTTCGGACTCCCTTCGTATGGATCCATTTTCACGGACCCGAATTCCACCGGATAGTTTTCCGCCATCTTTGTGTACATCCCGCGGATGCGCCGCGCCTGGTTCTCTACATCCGTTACAATAACTGAATGCCATCCGGTCAGGAGTATCAGTTGGAGCCATGCCATGTACATCTGAATCAGCGTTGACCCACCCCATTGTCGGGCCTTTACAATAATAATACGAATTGGAATTCCGGCCAGCCTCATTTTCTCAAGTTCTGCCAGCAATCTGCGTTGTGGTTTGTTTGGTCTGAAAGGAATATCCTTTTTTGTTCTCTTATCCTGAATCTTTACTGTTGCAGCGCACCAGAATTCAAAGTCGTAAATAAACCTAAGCTTATTAAACCAGCGCCAGAATTCCATGTAGTGCTCTTTTCTGGGCGCCAGAATGCCATTGCGCTGCAGTGCTGCCTCGAGTGTATCACTTTCAAATATGCGAGCGACAAGAGGCTCCTCCTTTATCATCTCCTCTGGAAGCCACAATTCGACAAGCTCCTTTCTCTCGTTGACAATAGAAACCTTGACTCGCGGTGTAGGTGAACCCTCCCCGGTATAGGGGTTATAGGGTGAATACATCTCATCGAGCCGCCGGATATTTTCCCGGATGATGGTCTCTATATCATGCCTGGGTGACGCCATGTTTGAGGTGTTCGCGTATGATCTGAGCAACGGTTATCTCATTGAATGGCACTCGTGGATCTTCCGCGACCTCCGTGTATAACATTGCCTTCGGCATCATGGATGCATATTTCCCATGTCCCGCAATAACATCCTGATACACCTGAATCACAATGGCGTGCAGCTTTTTCGTGGATTCTCTTTGCATATTGGCTTGTTAATTACAAATTTAATGCGGCAAATATATACAATAAAGTATGTAATTGATGCTTCGTTGATAACTTTTCGCTATATTTTTGATGCGCAATTGTTTCATACAATAAAAACACGCAAACATGGCCGAAGAAAATATTATTCCTGAAGTCCCGGAAACACCAGTAGCTCCTCCCGCAGAGCAGACTACTGATCCAGCTGCCGAACTTATTGAAGCGGTAAACGCCAATAATCCCGATCAGCCGGTTTCAACACCAGAGGAAGCTATCGCCGCCGCTGTTGTTATTCTGAAGGATGCAATGAGTTATCGCCAGCGCACCAGCGCGGTGAACGAAAAGATTTCGGAGGTTATGAGCTCACATCCCGAATTTGCCGGCATGTTACAGATGCTTATTAAAGGTGCGCCACTTCGTGCTGCCATTGCCGCATACTTTGAACCCGAGGATCTTGTTCCTCAGCCCGGTGATGAGGATGAATCTGCATATCAGTCAGCAATGAGTGATCGTCAGAAACGTAGCTCCGAAGCAAAAGCCTTTAATGAGGAATTCGGCAAGAATCAGGAGATGACAAAAGCCGAGTGGGAAAAATTTAAAGCTGAAAACAATGTTTCTGAGGAAGAAGCCGAACAGCTGTTGGCAGAGATCGAATCAGTTGCCAATGATATGTTCAATGGAAAACTCTCAGGGAAGGTCCTGGGGATGGTCCACAAGTCTATGAATTTCGAAAAGGCTCTGGCTGATGCCGCTGAATCCGGCAAGGCTGAAGGCGCCGCTGAGAAAATTACCATGACAAAGGAAACCGTCGGAGATGGGATGCCTGATAATACTGGCGTGTCCGGTGATGATGGCGCTATGGGTGAGAAAAAAAATAAATCAGCTATTGTCACTCGACTTGAGGAAATGGCCAAAAAGAAAGACAATTTTTAACGAAACCAAAAAAACCAAAAATATGAAAAGTGTGAAAACCCTCTTTAAAAAATCGCCGATATTGTTTATGTTCGGCATTCTGATTGTCGCAGCTGTTGCGCTTTATTGCGCGTTGGCTGGAGGAAACGTAGTCGACACTACCGTTGTTACAGCAACAATAGTGCTGTCTGGAACACCGACTGAACAGGGTGTGCGTGACGCCGGATCTGATCTGGACATGAATTATGTGTCACAGCTGATTACCGAAATTAAGCCATCCAGAACGCCTCTTGATACACTGTTGCGATCTGTTAAGCCGGTGAAAATAGACTCATTTATTACAGAGTACTACACCGTTGATATGCGTTCGTTCAATACAACCATGACGCTTGAATATACAGCGCCAAACCCGCTTGTGAGAACAGCCGCGTTGACTGTGGCAAGTTCGGAAATGTTTGGCGCCCAGGACACAATTATTGTTCCAGCTGTTACCGGAGCCAACACGTCTGACGGAAAGCCGCTTGTTCTTTTTGTGACAGCTACAGGAGCCAATTCTGTTACCGTATATTCCATCAATGGTGCTGCAATCGTAGGTGGGGCAGATGCCGGTAAGCCGGGTATTCCGACCATTCCTAATGGAACCGTTCTACGAAGAATGGGTAATGCAATGAATGAGCTCGACATGCAGGCTCCAGTTATTTCACAGCTCCCCGATAAAGAGAGTAACTACTGTCAGATCTTCATGTCTCAGATCGAGGAAGGCACTTTTCAGAAGATCAATAAAAAAGAAGTGAATTGGGGTTTTGCAGACTTTGATCGCATGAGCCTTGTTGATATGAAGCTTGCTATCGAAATGTCGTATCTGGGTGGATTTAAAAACAAATTCAGGTATCCGGCAACTGGCAAAGATCATTACATGTGTGGTGGTATTTTTAGATCAGGAATTCAACAGCTCAGTACGGCCGCTAATAACACCATCTCAACCCCCGATTATACCGGATGGATGAAAACATTATTCACTGGCAACGGTGGAAGTGAAACCAGATATGTGTTTACCGGAAGCGAGTTCATGTATTACATGCAGCTTGTTGACGAAGTAAGTAAACAATTAAATGCAAATTCGACTGAGGTTAAATTCGGAATCACATTCACTAAGATTGTTACCAATTTCGGAACACTTATGATCAATTATAATCATGTCATGGATATGATTGGTTATGATCGCTACGCTCTCGCTCTTGATATGAATAATATCGAAAAGCACGAAAACATGGCAATCAACTCCGAAGATCTCGACCTCAAGGCTGCCGGTATTCGCAGAGCAGATGCCAAGGTTATTACCGAAGCTTCCTGCCCGATTGTTCGCTATCCGGAAACACACGCTTTGTTATACGTTAAACAGTAATTTTTGCTTCCAATCAAAATAAAAGGGGTGGGCCTGGCCCCACTCCTTTTTTTGTAAAAATCACCAAAGAAATCCCAAATGAAAAACAAAATAACGAAAGAGTACGCGTCGATGGATAATGTGACTCTTGTTTGCGATGGTAAAAGCTTGTCATTTTATCGCCCGAGCAAAGACAGTAATTATTATTTTATTACTGCGGATGTTGATGAACAGAAGGAAATTGAAACACATCCATGGTTTATAAGTGGGGTAATCTGGTTATTGTCGGCTGTTGTTGCGGTGGCTACAAGCATTACCACCAATGAAGGCGATTCAGAAACCGAAACCCAGACCGAGGAAGTTATTACAGATAGCGACTCCGCTAATGAAGCTGAAACCTCAGACGAGGAAATAATAGAAATAATAACGGAATCCGATGCCGTCAATGAAGCCGATGCTTCAACCGAGGAAGTTATTTCCGAGGGTGATCCTGCCGAGGAAACGGTAGTAACTGAAACACCAACCGAGGAAGTTGCGACTGAAGAAATCGACGAGGAACTTCTTGCGGTAACATCGACACAAAAGGCATCCATATATCTTGCCGGTAAAGGCATTGATATGAGTAATGTTGGTAAGAAAAAAGAAGATGTGCTTGCTGTTGCCATTGCTCATAAAATCACTTTCCCAAACTGGATATAAACCATGGAAAAAGTTGATATCATTAAATTCAAGGCGAGAGCCAATGATTCGGTTGCCACGCCACGCGGAGACTACTACTATGTATTTATTGACGCCGATGGCGTAGTCAAGGCGAAAAAACCTGATGGACGTACCGTTGTTTTAATTGAAGATACTCAAAATCGTTATTACCATGCTGTTAGAACTGTTGGGATTTCTGCAGCAACAAAGGTTGCCGACGTTATAGGGTGGGCGAGTGCATTCAGCACTGGTATTACAAAGAGCATTGTAACTCAAACAACCGATACAATTACATTTTTGAGTACAACCGAAGTAAGTGAAACACTATACACTCACGCTACTCTCGCCGGTACAAATAGTGGTGATGATGGCACATACGAAATCATATCCGTGAATTGCGCCGGGGTTGCTCCCAATTTTACAACTACCATTGTTGTTGACGCAGTAATGACTGGAGGCACAACAGCTGGAACTTGTAAGCTGAATACTGCTTGCTTTAATCCAAAAACTGAAAGCGCAACAGGGCTTGCTCGAGGAGACAAATTGCAAATCACAAAAACTGGCGATGCTGCGACTGTGGTTTATGCTTTTAATGCTGAATCAATAGTTAGTGATGAGAATGTTGTCGACCTTGATGATACAGCTCTATTGACCGAATATGACGCTGATGCTCAATACACAATTTATCTGAATAACATTGAGGTCAATCACATGTTTAATTCATGGTTTTTAAGAACAGAAATTTACGACATTGATTCAAAAGCTCCATCACTTAATCAAAGCGATTTAAACACGGCCGTGATTTCTTCTAATGAATTTCAGATTGGAGACAGGGTTTCTGTATTCATTGAAAAATTAGGCGAAAGCGAGTCTAGTGTTGTTGCGGAAGGCGGTAATACTGATTATGTCCCGCCCCCAGCAATGGATGATCCCGGTAGGCCAATTCCAGTAAACTAACAAAAACCAAAAAACCAAAAAATATGCCTTTCTGGACAAAAAAAATCAAATTCTACCCGGTTGCAGCAGCATCCGTTGAAACCCCACGCGGTGGTACTGTCATGCTTTTCGTCGATACAGACGGGAAATTTAAGTATAAAACCGACGCTGGCACTGTTATCACCATTGATGACACCAATATTGCCGAAGCCATATTGAATGCGACCAATGCGTTTGCAGGCCAAAACTCATTTTCAAAACTAATTCAATTTGCCTCTGGCTCATATGGTGTGACTGCTCTCTCTGGAGGTGGACAAGTTGGAGCAACACCACTGCCAGGATTGTTTAATTCCATTGGAGTTTGCGCTGCCTCCGGAGACAGTTGTATTTTGCCTGCAGCACTTGCCGGGAGCTATATGATTGTTGCCGTCTCAGAGGTCGTGGCAGACACGCCGCAGATTTACCCGGCTGTTGGTGAGCAGATCGATGCTGCCGGTGCCAACATTCCCATTACAGTTGCCTCCGGAACAGTTGTAATGTTCTCATGCAACACTAATGGTAATTGGGTGTCCACATCTCTCTACGACATTAATCACATCTACAACGCTATTAATACTGCGAAAACAGAGGCGAGGCCTTTTGTCGCTTATGTCGCTTCAATTGTCGACACTGCGTTAATTAGCACAACCTCTGGTGTTATTGTTGTTGGTAAAACATATCAGATTGACTCACTTGTGGCGGGTGACGACTTTGCAAATGTTGGATACGTCTCAGCGGGAGTTCCATTTGTTGCAACCGACACAACCCCAACAGTATGGACAAATTCGACCGAAGTGTTTAATGTGACTGATTCTATACCAGTCGCAACCATTATCAATAATACTCTTAGCGCACCTCCCGTTTGGGGAATTGACACCGCCACTGATAAAACCACGCTGACACTGGTTGGCGCGTTTACATCGGGAAAAACAATTGTAAGGGATCACGCCCACACGATAGTTTCTGCGGATGAAATCACTTTTACGCCCGGCGGATTGAATGGTAAAATTCTGGAAGTCGTAGTTTATTACTAAACAATAGCCCCTAAGCCATGACCAGAGCAGATTTCATAACATACATCAAGAAATGCATGGATGAAGTAACCCCCTTTGACGAGACTGTCCAGGGGGTTACCACTCCACCTTTGCCGGTCTATACAATGATCGACAACAACATTGATGCGTGTATGCGCGAATACTGCCTTGCATCACCCATTCATAGATTGCCACTTACAAAGGTAACATCACTTACCTATAATGCTGCAAAGGGCAGGATGGAGTGTAGCCTTGGCAAGGAATACCTGCGCTTCGCAAGAGCAGAATTTAATGCATGGCCGGTGCCGTGTGTAAAGGCGTTCGATGAACATGGCCCTGAGTTCAATCAGCTGTATTCAAAGTATTCAAAACCTACTGTAAAAAAGCCGCTCGCAGTTCTTGTGAAAAACGATGCCGACGGGCTGGCCTTCCACTTCTATCCGTTTACCGCCACCTCTACGGGATCGTTTTACTACGTGCAAAACAATATGGGTGTTGATAAATATCTTGACCATAACTATTGGGTTGCTGCGTGGCTCATCGCTTCGCGCACATTTGCAGCACTCGGAGACGCCAACTCTGAAAAAATTTGTTTCGAAAAGTACGCACAAAAGCTTCAACTTGAAAATGTAGTTTAATATGGATGCACTCGCTTTCAACATCATCACGACAATATTGCTTTCAATCTGTGGATTTTTTTTCGTTCGATATATTGGCCGGCAGGATAAGAGAAACGACCGGAATGATATGGTCCAGCAACGGCAGGCCGACACAATGTCGAACATTAATGTCACTATCGGAAAGCTAAACACCACAATGGATGTTATTTTGAATGAGAGTGACAATCATAAAGGCAGGATTGACAGGTTGGACAGTGAGGTTAATAAACACGATCACCGCCTTGTTAGACTGGAATCAGACTTTATAAATATACACGCCGCCCATGAAAAAAATCACAAATAAAATATTCGACCGGTTGAAAAATTGGGTCACAACCCTGATCGGCATTGCAATAATCTGTGTTGCGCATTACGCCTATTGGTTTATTGGCGTCGCTCAGATTGATTGGGTGGGGTTGACTGGAATAACCCTGCTTGGGATTATCATAATGAACATGAAGGATGATTGGTTAAAGATGATTATTCAGGCTCTTATTGACAAATTCAATCCAAAACCATGAAATGGCCCTATCCGGAATATCCGCTTGCGCTCGTAGGCGAGGCCGTCGAATATACGATGCCGAAAGACGAATTCGTTGCTGGCACGGTCGCAGCCATTGAGGATGTTGACGACTACGATTATGTAGTGTGGCGAATAGACCTCCCTATATCAACACTGCTGCAGTTAGCAACGGAGATGTCGGAGATTGTCTGCAAGGGAATTCCGACACCAGAGGGATTGGATTTCGATGCATTCAGTATTGATGACACAAACACAACACTGCTTCCGGCATGGGTCAAGAAGTCAATGCGGGATATCAATAACATCCTGTTTGCCGTTAATAAGGACCTTAGTATAGCATCTGAATATAATACTGATCCTTATGGAATAATTGATGCTACAATTCCAACGGCAGTAACCGGAGGAACCGTTTATCTTATTGGGGTAAATTACTATTATGCAACAGCCGACATCGCAGTAGTAATGCTGCCAGACACGCAGCTTGTACGACTCCCGGATAATTTTATTCCAACAGGAAAGGTTATTCATTACATAAAAACCCCGGTAAGCCAGGGGCCATCCATCCAGGATGTGCGTCAGTCCATCATGGATTATTACATGAATAATCTACTGGTTGAATTTTACAGACTGAGACCTGGCGCCATGTCAATTCTGCCGATATTCATGTCCGCAACTGAGGAAGCAAAGTCGGGAATCGGTCTGGTGAAATCTAAGCCGTTTCTGAAATCAACACATCTGAAAAGCCGTTGGCCTTAATATCGACAATGGACCTTCTTTTAAGCTCATTGTAAATTGCCGCGAACGCAATGTTGGTTTCCCTCATGTTATTCACTGATCTTCGGTTGTTGTAAAACGAGGTTCGATCAAGATCGTAACGCTTCATAAGCTTTGTTCTGTCGGCCTTTACAAGTTCGTCGATGATCGTGGTCGTTATCTGCCGGGGAATCAAATAAACATTCATGCGGGTCCTTTGTTTAATCATTGCCGGCTTTACACCATAGCGATCACATACATTTTTCTCGACAATTTCGATGATTGTAGCATTCATTATAACCTCCTGTCTTTACCTTCGATGTTTTTAATATTGAACATTTCGTGAACGCGGCTATACACGCGCGCTCCATAGTGCATGTCAATGCTTTTCAAGTTTTTTAAATTGGTAGTGACATGCATAACCTTCCCGGTCCTGACATAGTAATTATACCGGAGTTCAAGCATGTTCTGAATAACATTCTGCACATTGCCATAGTGACTGGCATCGTGTTTTTCGCTGAGCTCATCCAGTACGATCACTCCAAATTCATACGGAGAAAGTCCCTCCGGTCCCTTGTTTTGATAGATATTAAGCAAGTCGATACAACTTACTATTTTCTCAGGTTGATACGATACGGGGCTTGTTATGCCCGAAAAACAAGTCAGCGGGAATGACTTGCCAACCCCACAGTCTCCTCTCAGCATAATTCCCTTGTATAGATCTCCCGGAAAACTTTCATCCCTCGCAAAATACAGAGCCAGATACTCAAAGAGTTTTTCATTATCACTGTCGATGACAAACTTTCGTCCACGTCTCGCCAATAGATCAACACCTCTCTTTATAGCCTTTTGTAAAACCTCCTCGACCGGAAGTTTTACGGTTTGGGAAGCTGTAACGGATGGCCCCGCATCCATTACCCGCATCATAATATCACTGAAGCTTTCTGTCATGGCTATCTTTCTGCGTCAAACTCAGCGGCCTCCATGGGAACAACAATCTTCGCATTAAGCCATTTTTGCAATATGTCTGGCCGTGTAAAGAATTCGGGAGTCAGATATTTAAAGTTATTTTTTCGATGGAATTCATCGGCAACTGCATTCTCAAATGCTTTTTCAAAATCCGCTCCGGTAAAACCATCCTTAATTCTCGCGTTGAATTGAGCCATAACCTTATTTGTTTTCTGGAATCTGCATCCCAAGCGACTGTTGATGTAAGAAATATAGGTTTCGCAAGCATCTTCCTTGATCGGATCTTTTGTCTCTGCCGGCACTACCTTTTTTACTGGCGCCTGTTCCGGTGTTTCAATATCAGCCTTATCGATATTCGGGTAACGGCATTTCGGCCGGTCAATTCTTTGGTGCTTGTCCCAGTTCTTAACCTTGAGATACTCTTTACCCTGAGCCTTATAGATCACAACAAGGTCGTTGTCCACCAACTCCTGTATGTAGGTCTCTATCTCCTCGAAGGACATATTGTCTCCCGGAAAGATCTCCATTTTGATTGTTTTTGTAGCGTGTGGATGCACGCCATTGTCGTCGCAGAAATTCCACAGGCCGACAAATAGAAGTCGGGCCGCTAAGGTGCAGGAGGTAATATCCTCGCTGATCCAAAATTCAGGCTTAATCATTCGTGCTCTCGCCATTGTACAATATGTTTAGAAGTTCGTCAATAATCTGGGTTTCGATATCGTTTGTCGCGCCGGTAACAGCGTTCGAAATCTCTCTCTTTTTCTCAATCAGGTTGTATATCCACTGATCAATTGTGTTTTTGCCAAGGAAATACACAATCATCACCTTTCTGGTCTGGCCAATTCGATCCAATCGATCCTCAATCTGGTCCATAATGGCTGGGTTCCACCATTGTTCCACAATTCCCATCACGCTTGCGGCCGTCAGGGTTACTCCCTCTGCGGCGGCCTTTGAAATAACCATCATTTTCTCATCCGGATCCGTCTGAAATTTATCAATAGCGGCCTGTCTCTGATGGGAGTTGTCCTGACCAATGATATGAAGCGCCTTGAATTCATGGATGAAGTATTTGACAACAATATCAAGTTGGCCGTAGAGGACCAATTTTTCACTGGCAATAACATCCTTCGCCCAATCCTTTATTGCCTGCAGCTTCCCGCGGACAGTGATCTCCTTGAGAATTCCTATCCGGACCATAACCTCTCCCCGCATCTTGATGGAAATTTCCCGATCCGTGCATTCCTTATATTCCTTCAGATATGTGCGCAGATCAGTGAGTGCATCCTTATATTCCTGCATGTTGTCAATATCCAGATAAACAACCTGCCTTGTTTTGCCTGGCAGATCCAGAGCCTCTGTTCGCTCTCTACGGAAATAACAAGTGTCCCGGAGTTTATTCTGAAGCGCAGTAAGATCCTCCTGTGATGCACTCTCGTATTTTGCTTTGAATTCACTGGCGCCTCCAAACTCATGCAGCCTTTCAATTATCGATAGCTGAGGCATCAGGTCAAGCGTTTCATTCACAACCGGAGTACCGGTCATTCCGACGATATATTCCTTCCCACTTGCTATCCCCTTGACGAGTTTACTTTGAAGCGCCCCAGGATCCTTACACCGATGGAATTCATCAATAATTACAGACTTGATAAAATTGGTTTTTTCATTGAAATAAATATCAGAAAGTCTCACATCCTTTCCTTTCGGAATGTGGTCCACAAAGTATTTTTTCAGTGACTCATAATTACAGATAAACCCCTTTACAAGCCCAACGTCATAGAACATGGGAAAGGTATTTTTAACCTCATTATTCAGGACAAGCAGCTTGTGGCCGGTCCATGCTTCGAATTCTCGCTCCCAGTTCAATTTTAAGGATGCCGGACATATAACAAGAAGCGGGAACGCCTTTGCCTCCATGATGGCGGCGATGGACTCAACTGTTTTTCCGAGTCCCATCTGATCGCCAACGATGAGGCGCTTCGTATCTTTGATACAAAGCGCCCCCGAGTGCTGAAATTCATACAGCTCTCTCTTTAGTTGGACGTTGACCCGTTGACCCATATAACCCTCAACCCTTATCATAATTTACTTCTCAATTACCTGCAGTTTGTGACCGTGGAGAACCAATTCCATCGTGGCGTTGTTACGGACAATGCCATTTGCGTCGCGAGTGACGTGATACTGAATGCCGTCTGAATTAATATCAAGCATGTTGTCACCACTCATCTCAACAGAAACCTGACCGGACACCGATGCGCGACTTTTTTCAAACATCTTGATGGTTGCATTTTCAGATCCATCAGCATAACAGGTATCGTGCAACGTCATAATTGAATTACCCGTGGCATTACCAATAGCCCTTTCGTGCAGTTGTGCGGCGGAGTTTTCTTTGGTTGTTACACTGGCAGCATTCTTGGCAACGACCATCGAACGGCCGCTTGCAACAACAGTTGAGTCGTTCAGCGCATCGCAGTCGCTATCTTCAAACAGCTTTGCCGTTGATTCATTTTTCAAAACAAGGTGAGCCTTTCCCCAGGCTTCAGCGGTGGCGTCTCCGTGAAGGCGACCAATTGAATTGTCACAATACACACACTTTGTTTTACCGGTCTGCATTACGATGGCTTTCCCCTTTGCAATCCCAACACTCTTTCCGGTGATACGAACAAACGAGTTGTCGTAAGCGCTTGCGTCTGAATCTCCGTAGGTTTCACCCTGAGCAAAGTCGTGATATTCACCAACAGCCTTGTGATGGAGACGCATGTGTGTGTAATCAAATGCGCGGACAGAGCTGGTTGTTTCAGCGCGGCCATTTGAATAGTTGAAGAATTGTGCCGTTCCATCCTTGATCTCTCCGTAGCCGCGTCCAAATACATTCACATGAGCCTTTCCGGTGACGGTGACTCTGCCGGTCCCGAAGATTGAATAACAGCCGGAGGTGATTTCATGCTCTCCGTTGATCAGGATATTGTTTTCCGTCAACTCCTCCGGTTCAAAATTGTCTTTCCAGAAATCCACACCGATCCGGTTGCGAAGCTCCTTGTTTGACTTGAGGTTTTCAATAATGCTGTCGATGACGTCGGAAACGGTTTCTCCGGTAACTTCGACAATGGTCCTTTTAATAATCTCGGTTTTCATTGTAGTAAGTGTTAATCGTTTTGCCTACTTGCTTTGAGGTGTTTCGGCATTAACCTTTAATTGTAAATGCGGAGTGCATTGCGCGCCTGCATAAAGCACAACCTTACAGTTTTCAAATGCATGAATATGTGCGCCGCCATACGCCTTGATTCTTTTGTTTCCAAAACAAAACCAAACGCCTCCATCAACCTTCGTAATTCTGGATTTATCAACAATAATATTGTTGCGTTGGAGGTCACAAACCTTGAAATATGTCATTAAATATTTCGACGTAATATTGTTGCCATCGCCACGAGCGCAAACATCCTTAATGTTCCCAAGCGCTATGTCGGCGTTGATGCCCGTTGTTTTGTTCTGTGTTTTCATGGCTGCGATCTTTTATTTAAAACGTGAATAAGTGAAACAATATTGCATCAAATATACACAAAAAAGATAGTAAACGCATCATTTATGGCAAAAATATTTTGGCCAATAGTACGAAAACCCCATAACGCTTTGTTTTTCAACGTAATTTGATTTTTTACTTTTGTTGCAGAATTGAAACAATTTGCATTTATTTAAGAAGTTTTTCAGTTTCATACGCTTTTTTGAGTGATTAAGGTCAACTCCTACATGTCCAGTGAATGTAAAGGCCCATGGTTGTGAAACAGGGGTGTAATAATTTCTTACGATATAACCGCCGCCTATGGTGCTATTCATGTTTTTTTGCGTCTATTCTCTCAAAATAAAAAACAACATCCTTATCGCTCTCAATAATTAACCCGTAACGCTTGGCAAACTTATACTGCGTGCTATCACGGTTTAATGACGCAACAAATTGTTTTATATTACTCCTGAATTGCTCAACCGTAAATGAGTTTTTTTGAATATTGCAGCTTGCGCAAGCAGGGTTGTAGTTTTCCGGTGTTTCGTTTTCTGGCTTACGACATGTTCCCGTTTGCTCAAACCTGCCTTTTTCTCTGTTCCATTTACTATCCCTGATTACAGGATTAATATGATCAGCGTGCCAGCCATTTGCAAGGTCGCAACCGCAGTAGGCACATTTGCCGTCGTATTTTTCAAAAACTTGTTGTCGTTCTTTCTTTGTCATATTACGCAAACATCATTTTATATTTCCATGCCAAATAAGAATATTTCTCTTTGCCCCGATTATAGAGAGCCCCGCCCTTGATTACCGGAATGCGAAATATCTTGAAGTTCTTTTTCGAAATACCAATAATCACATCGTGTGTGCTGCCAGCAATATCCATATAGAATGCGCGCGAACGATCGTAATCAAAATGTTCAACCGCTGCCTCGAATTGTCTCAGCGTGGTTGCCGTGGTTGACTTGATGTCTCCGCCCATCCCATAGGATTGTTTCCAAATATCCCACTTGCATCGGACCGGAAGGACAAACGACTGGCCGGCATACTTGATCTCCATGTCCCGGATCATTATCTCCTGGAAGGATGCACCTTTTACAAACTCTGAGCAGAATGGATCTTCATAGAATTTATCCCTCATCTTCTCAGCGTTCTGGATCTCCTTGCGGGTGTACTTATATTCCCTGATGGTCCTTGCATATGGATCCAGCGCGTCCGGTTCAGTAATGATGGCGTCAACCAGGGTCCCGATCCTAAATGCGTCATACGGATCATTCCCATGTCCTCCGGAAAGTTCATGCTTGATTTTCGTCAGGTCGGAATTTGAAACCTCCGGCCGTTCAAAATATCCGCCATCGCGCACCGATGATGTGATTGTTTCAGTTTCCATTGTCGCCAAGATTAAATTTTGTAATTAGGCAGGCAATAAAAAACCATATTACAAAGAGTGTAAAGACACACCCCATGGGAGAGATATGCACGCCGGCTGAGTTGTCACCCGTATTGTGGTGTTCAACCTCGATGGTTATATTCTTCTCCCGCTGCAGATATGGTTCAAGCCTGTCAAGTGGTTTCATAGAATTTCTTCTTCTTTATCACTTATTGCCTGATAAAACAAAAGGTAGGTAGCTAAATAAACCACATACACAATCCACATCAGAGGATTAAACCAGGCAATTTTCTGTTTGCCTTTACGGGTGTATGTTATCCCAAGGATGTTCAGGATTTTCATTATTTCAGGATTGAAATTTTACCACTTCTTGTTAGTTGCACCTTACGGAATGGCCGGTAAATGAATAAGCGATGAATGCATACGCCGGACACACCATTACCTGGCATATACTGTTCACATGATTGTCCACAGTCGCACTTTTCGAATTCGCCTTGATAGATCCTGCAGTAAATTAGTTTCGATTTTTTGACAGGCCTGCATTCGTGCAGGGTGAGCTTTTCAACACCCTCCGTGATCATATCCTCCATGAATTTCTCTTTGCGGAATTTCACTTTGCCGCCTTTTTCCCTGATGTAACAATTTGGTCTTGACATATCTGTTTGATTTTGGTTTGTGCTCCGGTGGGCCGCGAACCCAGGGACGGCGTTACCGCTCCGGAACAACTCCCCGTTGGTGGGGATTACACGTATAGAACTGGCATTTTTGGCTGAGCTAACTGGATTTTCGAAATCTCAGCGTCAATCATTCCCTTTGTTTCCTGCTTGAGAATTTCGTTGATTGTCGGACTGATCAGCATGATTTCAAATGTGTCGGGGTTGATGATAATTTCAACCGGAACTGTTCTTTTGTCTCCTCCTTTGATAACGGGACAAACAAGATTAAACCCTTCCGGAATTGACATCTCGCGTACAACCTAAGCCTGCGTTTTCTGGATGTTGCCACGATGATCGTCTTTGTCCTGGATTTCTCTTTCAACCTTTACTTTTAAGTCCTCAAAAATTGTCACAAGTCTTGTGGCAAGCTCAATAGACTCAAACATAAGGCGATTGCTTTTGATCATTAGAGCCAGGTCTTTACTTGATCTTGTTTTTGTGGTTCCGATCTCCCATTTCTGCAGGTCGGGATCCAGCACAATAAAACCAGCCACGATAGGTGATAGGCTGTCGTACTGATCCTGCAAAAACTTGATGTGCCGTTTCTCATAATCAACTTCGACTACGGCGTTTTCGGGATTAATAGTGGCTTTTCTTTTTTCGATGTACGCGAATGGAACTCCTATCGTGCCAGTCACCTTAAGTACATCCTTCGGGAGAACTGCTAAGGCATGACCCTCGCGAATGACAAGCTCGTTCCCTTCGATTTTTTCGATTGTTACATTAACTTCGCTCATAATTACATTCCTACGGCGTTCCTTTCGCCGGTTTTTGATGAATTAAATGGAATTGATGGTGCCTTTTTTTCTTCTGGGGTTAAAGGTCTTCGAACAATGAGGTTACCCCGGTTGTCGTACTCCTCAATAAGCCCGTTCACTTCGTCAAACATGATGTACACATTTCCACGAATACTGCGCCCCCTTGTCTTAATACAAGTTCGTGTGAATTGTAGATCGGCTTTGAGCGGTTTAGCGGCGGCCTTATAGTCGTCTTTTGCCGCTTTTAGCTTTTCATCTTCTGCCTCAATTTTTTTCAAAAGGCTCTGATAGCGCTCCTGCTCGTAAATCATTTCCTCGGGAGTGAATTCCCGGAAATAATTCTTCACCTGAATGTCATGCGCGTTTGCTTTTAGTTGATCCTCCACCTCGTTGAGTGGAATTCCCGCGAATGGATTTTGTTGTTTACTCATACGTTTTTATTTTGGTTTTTAAAGTTCGTATTTGAAATCTGTCCAGTGAATGATCTGGCCTTCGAAGTCGCTGTGAAACCAGCGGAAAAATGAAGCGACGGGGTTGAGTTTGAAGCCGATGAAGCCATCATTAATAAATAAGTCGATGCGCTTCACTGGATTGAACGGCTTGCCATCAACAAAAATGTACGGCAGCGCATCAATGTATTCGACAACAATATCCTGCACCGACTTACACACGCCAAGCTCCGGAATATCCTTATTGAATTGGTTGTAGTTTGCCGTCCTCACGCCGGTTGCCATCTGGATCGACATTCCCGCTTTCCATCGTTTACCGGACCGGATGGTATGAATTTTCGGGACATAAATTTTTCGCAGCTCTGGATCCACGCCGGCCAGAATCTTTTCCTGAAAGTGGGTTTTTTCACCCAGTATTTCTGTTTTGAATCCGAGTATCATAGCGCCTCCTTGAAAATGTTATAGTCACGTCCAACACAATTTGATGGCAGGCTTTCTCTTTTGATGCCAGCTTGATCAAGTAGGGAATCTTTGAAATACAGAGCCGCATCTGTCAATAATACCACGCCTTGCACAAATGATTGTAGGTCTTTTTTGTTATACCGACTTCCTGATTGCAGTCCTATTTTGTAGTGATCACAAAACTTGTAGGTTTCAGCAATCATTTCAAAGCTTGCGTCAGGGAAAATGATTGGCTCAATTGACGCCCATGTTTTGAACCCTTTATTATGAAGCTTTTGCATGAAATCAACTCGCTGCTGGTTTGTTGATGCACCCGGCTCTAATTCATCGTATCCGGTAAGGGTGAATCCATAGGCAACTAAGTGCTGTTTGTTGACAAACATGTTTGAATAGGCATACCAGGTCGTAAACCAGTCGGCTCTTTTAGTGAGAATCTTAACTGGTACATTGTTTTCAAGACATACGCTGACTGCACTATATGTCAGAACAATGGTCTCGGGCAACATTGGATCCGATGTAAACGTGAAAAATAATCCGTGCTCCCGAAGCGAATCAATGTTCTTTTCAAGTTCCTTTTCAAACACTTCGAGTGCATGTTTCTCATCCCGGAAACAGGCTTTGAGTTTCGCTTTGTCGCTCCACGTGTGAGCCATAACGCCGCGCTTGCAATAGCAGTACTGGCAGTTGTTTGAGCAACCTGTATAAAAGTTGCAGGCCCAAAGTGAATATTCTCCGGCCTTTCCGGATGGGTTGTAAATTGCTTTGCCCTTATACATGCTTGACTCCTTTCAGATACGTCTGCAGCCACATGAAATAATCCGCTTCGCTGATCTTTCCGGCATCAACAAGCCGAGTGAGTCTTTTTATTTTTGCTTCCAATGATATCATTATTTACCTCCTTGTTTTTTATGTTCGATTTCAATTGCGTCCCAGTATTCATCAATATATTGCTTCACTCTTTCGTTGACCTCCCCACGGCATCCATTGGTTTCATACTGTTTTTTCAGCCACTTGAGATACCATGTCGGGACCTCTGCCATGGTCTTTTTCTGGTCGAAAAACTGACCGAAAGGCATGATGCTTTTATCTGTTAGTGGTTCACTCATAATCTTCGTTTATTAAAATCTGAAGTCCTTCCATTACCGGCATGATTGCCTGTGATACTATTGCGTTCCCGTAGGCTTTAACTGACTCGTTTCGCCACTTTGAAAAGGTAATACCGTCCATGGGGGGGGGAATCCCATCATCTCCGCTACAAATAGGGGATTGAGTTGGCCAGTTTGACCAGTTGCTTGAAAGGCTCTCTTTTGCAATCCGTCCTGATTTCGCTTCCCTGTGTTTTTTGATGGGTCGTCGGTCGCACACGGGGTTGGCAAGAGCCCTCTCACGCATGCATATTTTAATTTGTCGCCGGCATGCTTTTTTGCATAATCGGAGTTTCCTGATCCACCTCCATTTGAGTCGCTGGCTGTCGGAGTCGGTAATAATCCTTTTTCTTTCAATGCTGTAAACATGCTTTTCCCGCCTTGTTTGAAGTCTGATTTCCTTCCGGTCTCTGAGGTTATTGTTGGCAATAAATTCAGCTTTATAAATTCTGTTTTTCCGTCCGAATTGCAAACCTTTAACCCCTGTGTTTGTGGCGTGTGATCCATTGTTGTAGGTGTAGGCAACAATAAAAATTCTGTCCCTTCGGTGCGGCGCTCCGACGGCACAAGCCGGAATAACAACCGGCTGTACTTCAAATCCACTTTGTTCAAGAGTTTCGCAGATTTCGTCAATGATGTATCGACCTTCCTTCGTAATAATCTTTTTGCTCTTACCGACAAGTCTGTTTCCTCCCAAACTGTTTTCCGCACTGAATAAATCCTCTGCACCTTCCACTCTAACCGTACCGCCGGGTTGTACCATTGAGAGGAGTCCAGCAACATTTTCACCAATGACGGCAACCGGCCTGACTTCGGCAATGACACGAAGCATTTCCGGCCAGAGGAAACGGTTATCATCCGCTCCCTTTCTTCCACCGGCAACTGAGAATGGCTGACATGGGAATCCTCCAATAATGACAGTTGGCAGCTTTGGGTTCCAGTTTGATTTTTCAACGAGTGTTTCATAGGTCAGTGTTCTTATATCAGTGTGATGGTATGTGTCCGGCCAGTAATATTCAAGCACTTTTCTCGGGAATTCGGCGATCTCACAGCTTGCAACAATTATCCATTCTTCGCGTCCGTATTTCTCGTTTAGCATTTCGGCCGCAAGCTCAGGCCCACCGATCCCCGAAAAAAGTGTGATCAGTTGAATCATTTCGCAACAACCTTATCTTGATAGGAAACATGTGGACTGGCAATGACAACACCCGCGTCTGCCATTTTCTCACAGAATGTGACCATACGGGCTACCGTCATGTTCTGCAGCTTTGCATCCGGAAGATCCTTTCCCTCGCGCTCAAACCACATTGCGAAAATATTCATGTACCCCTCTTTGTTCAGGATAACAATCTTCTTGCTTTTCTTGACATCAAGGGTAGTGTATGCAATGTGGAGTTCAAGTTGGTTCTGGATCTGTTCGACGCCGGCATGCGTTGCTGCCGTCTGCGAAGCGTCTGTTTCAACTTTCTTGGCCTCGTCAATAACTTGCTTCGTGTCATCCTGGATCTTGTCGGATATCTGTTGTTTTAGTGCCTCCTTCTCGACATCTGTTTTTGCCGTTTCAATCTCCTGAAGCTTTTTCTTTAAAGCGGGGAGATCGCTTTTTGCGCGCTCGTTGATCTTGTCGCACTCTGCAATAACCCTTGCCTGATTAAATGTCTCGCTGACCTCGAGAGCCATTTTATCTATCTCCTCAACAGGTACAAGAGATTTCTGATAGGCGCTCAAATTCTTTCCGACGTGTTCCTTGAGTGATCCTTCAACCGTCACCGGAATGGTAACCGGATTGTCTCTGGATGGAATTGCGGAATTGATATTGGCAATTGTCAGCATTTGCAGATACTCATTGACCGTCTGCTGATGGTTGGTGATAACAGTGCTTTCAATCTCAGCCAGTTTTGTATTGAGAATCTGGCGGATGAATGCCAGTGTATTTTTCCGGTCCAGTTCCTTCTTTGCGGCGGCCTCAGCCTCCTGTTGTTTTTTAAGGACCTCAGCGGCGTATTTGTTTCGGTCCTCCTGGACGGTCTTAATTGTTTCGTCAAACCACGCCTCCTCTGTTGTAAAGAGTTTTTTGACTGCATCGACCATCTGGGTGAATGGCGTTCTGCGATCCTTCATCCTTGTTTTAGCCTTTTTACAGTTGTCAATGAATTCCTTTCGGAGAGTGTCTGACTTCTCGTCAATCGGCAAACCATTGATAGCCTTCAGACTTGTCTCAGCCTTCAGGCGAAGGCTCTTGTTTTGATTAAGGATGTCGGGTGCGGCCTTTGATAGTTCAGTGAATTTATCAACTGAAAAATCTTCTTGTGTTGCCGGTAAATTTTCGTTTGCTTCCATGTTGGTTGTGAATTAAAAAATGTCATCATCATTTTTTGCGGCCGGAGTCTCAGGCGCTCCCGGATCAGGGGCGCAGCATTCTCCCTGTGGTTTGTTCTGAAGTTCCTCACTTGGCGCTTGTGGATCAGCATCCGACTTTGCTGGGAAAAATTCGCGCTGCTCCTGAGTGGCCTCATCCTCGTGCTCCACATTCTCAGCCTTGAATGCGACTTTCGAATACCCCTTAAGAGCGTGCTTGATGGTTTTTGTCATCAGGAATCCGGGGTCAATCTGGCCATTGTTCGAAGTGTACAGATCATTAGCGGATGTGCCGCGATTGTTCTTTTTTGAATAACCGGCGAGTCGATCAATCTCAAGTTGGTCGATAACCTTAAAGTCATAACCTCCATCGGGCAGGAGTATTTTCACAAAACATGCAATGATCTTCGCCTTTTCGTTGCGTGGGAATTTTGCCTCATAGCGGATCATCATGTCACCATTTTCATTCAGGCCCATTCCGAAGGCGTCTCCATCATAAACAACGATTGGGTTGGCTGCGCGCTTGATCACTCCATTGCGGATATATCGCGCCAGTTCGCCCCATGCGGTCATTACAACCTTCATAAAGTCCTTATAAATTGGTGCAGCTTTCGTTCCGGTGTTCACTCCGCGGGATGACAGATAGGCCTCCGACTTTTGTCCTGGCGCCAGATCAATATCCTCAAGCGCAACATCAAGGTAGCACGATAGGATTGACATTTTTGTGCAGTTCAACAGCTTTGGATCCGCAGTCATCGCCTGCCGGAAATAGATTGCGGTTCGCGCCTCGAATTGAGTTGCATCCTCAACCGTTTTCCTGCAGCTCAAAACCTGAGTGCTGATAAATTTTTCCTTGAAATCCGGGATGTTAAAAATTTCTCTCGGTTCAACCTGTTCCAGCAATTGCTGGGGTGTTTTTTTTGCTTCCATTTTTATTAATTAAAGGTGTTTTACAATAACCATCAGGAGATCTATATTTGCATCCATACTATTAAGTAGGTGCATCATCCTTTCAAACTCACTCATGCGACTCTGTTTTTTTGTAGATATTCATTAATGTCACTCATCTGAAATTTCATGTTCTTTCCGTCTCTGATAAATGGGATCGTGTGACGTAGGGCCATCGCGCGGAGCTTTCCTGCTGAAACCTTCATATACTCTGATGCCTCTCTGAATGTGAGTACTGGGTTCCCTTGGGTAGCCATTGCCCTGCTGACCGTCTCAGTAATAATTTTCTGCAGGGTTTCGGAGTCTGTAACAATTATATTGCTCATAGTCCCTCCTTCTTGAGAATATTGGTGATCTGGCGACTTGACAACGAGCCAAATTCCTTGACGTTTTCAATCTTTCCAATAGCTGAGGTTTTATTTAAACCCATATTTATGAGTTCTTTATATCGACCAACTATCTTTTTATTGCGTTTTTCGTCAATTAATTGCTTATCTTTGCGTTTCATTTGGTGAAGTGTTTCATGATTAACGCAACAAATATATGCAATATTGTAACTAAATGATGCACAACAATACACAATTAACCGTTATTTAACATCTTTTCACCCTATGGAAGCAAAACAAAGGATGGAACTGTTGCTAAAAGAATTGGGCTTGACTCCCTTACTTTTGGCAAACAAGCTCGGATATAACCGGGCACAGATTATTATGTTCGTATTAAGTGGTAGAAACGGGATCTCTCGATCGTTAGCAACAAAGATTGTTGCTAAATTCCCAAACATTAATTACGACTGGCTGAGATCCGGAACCGGAACAATGAAGGGTAAATCAATTGCCTCTCCGGTATTGAATTATGACATGGTGTTGTCGAACAGGGTGGACGCGGACACAATCACGTCGCTCCTGAACATCACAGAGTATGAATTATGCAAGAGGGTAGGATTAAGCCAGTCTCAAATGAGAAAATTGTCGGGTGACACGCTGATTAAAATTGCACAGGTGTTTCCAAGTCTTAACCCGGAGTGGTTGATCGGAATGTCAACGGAGCCAATTAGAAAAGAGTGTGAGAGGTGTGACGAAAAAGATCGAATGATCAACAGTCTGCTTGAATTGATTGATACCTACAAACAAAAACTTGCGGATGTAAAACAGGAGTTGGCGACCACTAATCGAAAAACGGGTACTTCGAAGTAATGTCCGCGGCTTCGTCCGCTGAGATCCTGATGTATTTCAGGAATGATTTTTCTGTCCGGTGACCGGTCATCTTCATAATGTAGATGGCCGGAATTCCCGACAGATAGGCGTTTGTAGCAAATGATCTTCTTGCGGTGTGTGTAGAAACAAGCTGCCACTTTTCGAAAGTCTTATCCTTTCGGATCCCTCCGGGGAAAGTTGTTTTAATGATTGAATCCTTCAATCCTGCGGCACAGCAAATATCTTTGATCAGGCGATTGAACACTTGGTTGGAATATATTTTCAGCTTATATTTTCTACGCTCAAGAATTTCGAGGACCGTTGCGTTTATTGGAATCACCACATTGGCGCCAGTCTTTTTTGTTTTCACGTCAATTCGATTATTGCGGATGGCATCCCGGTCAATCCTCCTGAGATCCGAATACCGGAATCCGGTGTAACAGGCTACCAAAAAAACATCGCGCGCCATCTCGCAGTTTTCTGGCACAACGGCGTCGCGGATCAGATCAAGATCAGAGATTGTCAGATAGACACTCTCAGTCTCCCTGGTGAGGGTCCGGAAGTCTGGCCGTCGATAGTCCTGATTTACTTTCACCCCGGCAAGATCTGCAGTGCGGAAAAACACCTTGATATTTTTAACATGCTTTCCAAGGGTGTTGACATCCTTGCCGGTATCATACAGATCGGACACGAATTTATTATACTCCTGGATCCCGAAACTCTCAAATGAAAATCGCGGAATATACTCCCGGATATATTGTAAGGTTGTTTTATATCCCTTGATGGTCCAGGTTGAATACTTTCCTGCCGGCAGGGTTTTCATCCCGGTCTCGCAGTCGTGAATAAATTTCTCGATAAAGGTGATGCTTGTGTTTTCGGTTGGCCCCGCGGCGTACTGATCAGATATTTTTTCGCGAAGTAATTCGGGCGTGATCTTGCCGGCCAATAATAATTCGCGATAAATGACCAGCACCCTTGATCTGAAATCGTCCATCCATTGATTGAATTCGAGCGCTCCCGGCATACTCCGGAGGGCCTTGCCATTTTTGGAATCCCAGTATTTTGTTTCGACGGACTGGCGGATGTTATACTTCAGTGGCCGGTGGGTGACAATCCCATCGGCGTCGATCTCTGAATAACCGAAGTGTATCAGAGCATAAATAGCTGAACTTTTCTTACCTTTGTCTCTGAGGTAAAATTTCACTTCCATAATGCAAAGATAAGCGGGGGAAGAATACGGGGAAGAATTTTGTAGTAAATAATGTTGTATAATGTCGTATATTGTTCTGAAAATAGCAGCAGCAGACCCAATTGAAGGCAACACAAAATACCGGTGATGTTCCTGTTCCGGGCACTTAAAGCAGACTTCGGTCTGCTTTTTTGCATTAACAGGGCGAGAAGTTTATCCCGCATTTTTTCAATCCCATTTTTGTATATTTGTACATGCTTTGTTTCCCAAAAGCCAAAATCAATCTCGGTCTGCAGGTGCTGCGCAAGCGCGCTGACGGCTATCATGACATTGAAACTGTGATGGTGCCTGTGCCGCTGCACGATGCACTGGAAGTCACGGACACGGCTTCCAGAACAGATATTCGGACGTTTGGAACAGATTTTTATATTCCGGTTGAGCAAAATCTGGTGTATAAAGCGTGGAAATTAATGGCCGACCGACACGGTATCAAACCGGTTTTATTTCATCTTGCAAAACGAATTCCTTCCGGAGCCGGCCTTGGAGGCGGTTCTTCGAATGCTGCTGTGGCGCTTGTTTTATTGAATAATTTTTTCCGTCTTGAATTACCAATCGATGTTTTGAAAACTTATGCAGCTGAACTTGGCAGCGACTGCGCTTTTTTCATTGATTCAAAACCCGCATTGGCACAGGGCAGGGGAGAAGTATTGAAAAGCATAGAACTTGATTTGTCAGCATACACAATTGCCATTGTCAAATCTCTGAAAATGTCCGACGGACAAACAGGCGTATCAACACCCGTTGCTTATTCGCTTGTAAAACCCGATGCAGAGCGGATTCCCGAGAGTGAAATCATTTCGTTGCCGGTCAGCGAATGGCGCAATAAACTGATCAATGATTTTGAAAAACCGATCTCGGAAAAATATCCGGAAATATCTGAAATCATCAGCAAACTTTACGCTGCAGGAGCTGTCTATGCAGCCATGAGTGGCAGCGGCTCAGCTTGCTTTGGTTTGTTTGAAACAAAAAATACCGCACTTAATTTCAGCCGGGATTTCTTTGTCCATATTGCGAAAATGCAATAGCTATTTTTCTTTTTTCTTACTGCCGCCTTTTTCGGGCTTCCATTCAGGTGCCGGCCCAAGTTTTTTCGACATAATTATTAGGGCAGTGCCTCCAATAATAAACGGAATACTTAGCCACTGTCCCATATTTAGGCTCATGGTTTGTTCAAAATCGACCTGATTGTTTTTAATAAATTCGACGAAAAAGCGCAACACAAAAGTCAACGTCACCATCCAGCCAACAAGATAGCCGCGGTTGATGATTCCATTGCGCTTGATGTACATCAGCATCAGAACCAGGAAAATGAGCAGATAGCCCAATGATTCATAGATCTGTGTTGGATGGTGTGGCATGGTTTGCCCGTCGCGAACAAAAACAAAGCCCCAGGGTAAACTGGTTTCATATCCGTAGATCTCGCTGTTGAAGAGATTTCCAAGGCGTATAAAACTTCCTGCCAGTGCAGTTGGAACAGCAATACGATCTAAAATGTGCAACAGAGAGTGATTCCACGATTTCCGCGAATAAAGCCAGAGACCCAGAATGAGGCCGATAGCACCGCCATGACTGGCCAGTCCACCTTTCCAGACAAATAAAATTTCGATTGGGTTTGCGAAAAAGTATGCAGGCTCATAAAAGAAGCAATGTCCGAGTCTGGCTCCAATAATGGATCCCAGAATGATATACAGGGCCATTTTGTCTATTTCTTCGAGAGGCGTATTTTCTTTTTTGAAGAAATATTTCATAATGTAGTAACCTACCAGAAAGCCAAGCGCAAAGAGCAATCCGTAGTAGCGGACTTCGAGCGTACCCAGCCGAAGCATGATTGGATCAACATTCCAGACAATATAATTCAGCATAAAAGACTATTTGGATGCAATACATTCAATTTCCACCATTACTCCCAGCGGAAGTCTGACAACACCGTAGGCCGCACGGGCCGGCGCATTTTCAGTAAAATACTGACCATATACTTCGTTCATCGGAGCAAAATTATCCATATTGTCAAGTAAAACCGTGCATTTCACTACGTCGCTGTAATCATATCCGGCTTCGCGGAGGATATAGCCCATGTTTTTCAGAACCTGTTGGGTCTGTTCCGTAATACCGCCTTCAACTATTTTTCCGGTTTCGGCCGAGAGCGGAATCTGTCCTGAAATAAACAAAAGGTTGCCGGTTTGAACAGCCTGACTGTAAGGGCCAACGGCCTTGGGAGCTTTTTCCGAATGAACAATTTTCTTCATAACATACAATTTGAAGCAAAGTTAATAATTTTAAAAGGAGTGAGGCACGCTTCCCGACGATTCCAGGTTAGACATTTGCTTTACCTCCATTGGTCGCGCGTCTCCCGTTTTCAGCGTTTATTGTTGTCGCATGAGCGAACAAGACTGGTCGCGCGTCTCCCGACGCGTGACCAGAAAGCCATAGCATTTATTGCAAACTGCGTTATAAAGCGTGAATTTTTAAATCTTGAAAGTTTTTTTGATACCAGAAGCATTTCCTGTATTTGAATTGAAAACAAATAAATACGAAATAAAGAAACAGTATATCAATCTTATAGCTGTTTTTATTTTATGCAAAAGTGTGATTTCAATTTCACACTTTCGAATAAATATTACAGAGAGCTTCGTCACCAACTATTTATTACATTTGCATTAAACACGCAAACATGGAATTTCTATCTGTTTTGATTTCCATCCCCTGGACCGACATTCTCTGGATCACACTCGGAGTAATTCTCACTATCCTTGGCATTCTAGGCTGTTTTTTACCCATCGTTCCCGGCCCACCATTGAGTTTCGCAGCACTGTTACTACTTCAGCTTAAGGCAGAGCCACCCTTTTCAGTTACATTTCTGCTGATAATGGCCGGAGTCACTATTTTCGTAACCGTGCTGGACTATGTTGTTCCAGTGGCTGGAGCGAAAAAATTCGGAGCATCGAAAGCCGGCGTATGGGGCAGTACGATAGGACTTATTTTAGGAATTTTTATTTTACCCCCCTGGGGAATCATCGTAATGCCTTTTGTAGGCGCACTTGTCGGAGAATTTATTGTCGGAAAACAAAGCAAGCAGGCATTCAGAGCTGCCTGGGGTACATTTCTCGGCTTTCTGACAGGGGTTTTACTAAAGTTAATTGCCTCTGGAGTTATGGCCTTTTATTTCTTCAGCAATATTATTTAAATCGAAATTTACTGTTGAAAGACTTTAAAATTGACCAGACTAGTTGAGTCGTTGAAGAAATTGCCGAATTAAATACGACATTAAAAATGTTTTGTTTAGCCTTAAATTATTGTCACTAGTCGCATTTAACCATGTGATTTTGAATTATTTACTATTTTTGTACATATGTTCAGCAAAAAGGCTAAATATATTATTGACCCGATTACATTATCACTCCGTTCTGTGGAGAAATCGGGAAAGTATCTGACAAAAAAACTTCTGAGCGGTCTGGGTCTATCAGTTCTGGTTGGAGTTTGTGTTGCTGCTGCATTTTTTAGTTTCACCGATAGCCCGCAGGAGAATAAGGTTTCGCGGGACATAAATTTTTATCGCTTGCGGCTCGAAGTTTTAAATTCGAAAAGTGAAAAAATTCTTTCAATCCTCAATACGCTCCAAACAAAGGATGACCGGACCTACAGAACGATTTTCGCCATGGACCCACTTTCCGAAGAGGAGCGAAACCCGGGTGTTGGTGGCCCTTCCAATGCAAATTCACAATATGATGTAGTCGAAAACGGACAATTACTGAAGGAAACTGTGTCAAAGCTCGATCTTATCAGTCGCCGCATTGTAGTTCAGTCCCGTTCATTTCAGGATCTTTCCGTTATGATTCAAAACAAGGAAAAGATGCTGGCATCGATTCCCAGTATTATGCCGCTAGATCGTAACAGGGTTAAGTTGTCGAGTGGCTTTGGCTGGCGCAGAAATCCGTTTTCGAGGGCTGGATCTCAGTTCCACCCGGGTATTGACCTGGCGGGTAAAATCGGCACTCCAATCTATGCTACCGGCGACGGGGTTGTTATTGACCCATTGGGCTCCATGACTGGTTACGGGATTGTAATTGTAATTGATCACGGTTATGGTTTTAGGACTTTATACGCGCACCTTTCCAAAAAACTGGTAAAAGAGGGCGAAGTTGTCAAGCGCGGGCAGGAGATCGGAAAGCTTGGTAATACAGGACCCAGCACCGGACCTCATTTGCATTATGAAGTGATCCGCAACGGACAGAAAGTGAACCCCATAAATTATATTTATAGCGGATTCACCAATGAGGAATTTCAACTCTTAATAAAAGAAGCTGAAGAAAACAGTAAGATTCTTTCCTGATTTTGTCAGTTCTCAAACAATGCGATTTTTCTGTTTTGAAATTTTCAAAAGCTTAATGGGTTCGACCAATCAGCCTGCTTTCAGTACAATTCTCTCTTATTTAATTAATCCGAATATGATTCGATGCAGAACTGTACTCGTTTTTTCAAATGATTAACGCTATTGAATAAGGCTGATATTATTTTTCTTTGTAAATTTGAAAAAAATCTGCCCATGAAAAAACTAGTACTTTTCGGACTTTTTTCGTTTGCTTTGTTCTCATTATCAGCTTTTTCGCAGAATGATGGCAATAGTGAAACCGAAGTTATTTATCCAGACAAATTTGTGGTCACTCCGACCTTGCGCAGTATGCTGCCGGAGATGATCGACGAAAGCGACGAAAACAGACCAAAACCTGAAATGAAAGACCGTGCACTGCGTGTGCCTTTCGCTGAAAAGACAAATCCTGATGCTGAACCAAAAGGTGAAGATCCGGCATCACAGAAAGTAATGGGCTTTAAATCAACAATACCAACGCTGATTAATTTCATTGGTCAAAGTGGTAATGGTACTCCTCCGGATCCAACAGGTGCCGCAGGTCCTGATCATTTTGTGCAGGCAGTGAACTCCTATTACAGGATATATTCTAAAACAGGTGGAAATGTTGCCGGTCCTTTTACCTTAGGGTCATTGCTATTTGGATCGAATAATGGCGATCCGATTGTTATGTATGATAAGTTTGCTGACCGCTGGATTATTACAGAATTTGGGACAACAACTGATAAAAAAATCTATATTGGTATTTCGAAGACAAATGATCCCACGGGTGAGTATTACACTTATCAGTACACTGCTTCAACGTTTCCAGATTACCTCAAATTTTCGATTTGGACCGACGGGTATTACATGACAGCTAACTTCAATACATCTGAAAAAGTGATGGTTTTTGAACGGGATGTTATGTTAGCCGGTGGCGCAAGTCCTAGAATGATATCTGTTTCTTACAATCCACCCAATGCTGGATATTTTTTCTGTCCGCTCAGCGCATTTGCCGATGGTCAGCTGCCGCCGGCCGGAACGCCTTGTCCGATTTTCAGCTTCGAAGACGATGGATGGGGAGCGTCATATGACGATGCTATTAATATTTACAACGCAACCACAAACTGGACTACGGGTCAAGTTACAGTTGCCTTTAAACAATCTTTAATTGCAGCTCCTTTTGATGCATCATATGATGCAGGATGGTTTGATATCCCTCAACCTGGAGCAACTATGAAGCTCGATGGAATTGGTGGTATATTCACTTTCCGCGCGCAGCACCGTGTCTGGACAGGTTACAACTCTGTAGTTTTGAACATGGGAGTTAAAGTAAGCTCTACACAGCGCAGTATCCGTTGGTTTGAACTGCACCAGGATCAGAGCACCGGCCTCTGGAGCATCTATCAGCAAAGCACTTATTCACCTGATACTGAAAGCCGCTGGTGTGGTAGTATTGCCATGGATGACTTAGGTGGAATCGGTCTGGGATATGCAAAATCAAGCTCAACAACTTCAGCCAGTGCTTGTTTTACAGGTCGCAATGGATATGATCCCCTTAATCAGATGACTTATACCGAAACGGTGGCTGTGGCAGGATCAGGTGCGCAAACGAGCATGAATCGCTTTGGTGATTACAGTCATACTTCGCTCGACCCGAGTGATGGCACCATCTTCTGGTATACAGGCGAATATCTTTCGAGTGGTAGTCAACGCACAAGAATATTCTCATTCAGAATTCCATACAACACTGCGCTTGATGAGTTTGCAAGCAGCGAAATAAACGCTCATTCCGACGGAAACAACATCGTTGTCAACGGTAACAATATGCCCAATTCTGAAGAGTTGGTCGTTGACCTGTTTGATATAAAAGGCGTTCTTTTATCAGGTAAAAAAGTCGTCACTTCCTCAGGAAGTTTCAATACTGATTTTTCGGCCCAGGGTTTGACTCCCGGCGTTTATCTGGTTCGCGTTGGAAAAGAAAACATAGCTTTCCAGAGGGTTATTAAAGTTTCTGTACAATAACATCTTCAAATATGAAATGGATTTTTTTAATGCTTCTTGTTTCAGTTTTCACATTTAGCAGTTGTAAATGTTGCAAGGAAAGAAAAAGTAACGAAACAGCAGTTACGACAACGCAGGGTTCAACATATGGAACAGTCTCTCACAAATTCAGACCTACCGGATGCAATACCGTTATTCTGGTGAGCGAAAGCGAGCAGGTACTGATACCTGTTGAAGGACTTCCGGAATCGCTCGATGTGGATGGAAAAGTTATCACATTTGATTTCACACTACTTCGTATGCCTCAACCAGAAGGATGCAGTACCGGGCAACCGGCGCAGCTGTCGAATGTAGCTGTAAAATAATTTCTCAGATTTTCGGAGCCCTGCTTTTGCAGGGCTTTTTTTTTTACAAAACGAGATATCTACCTTTCGACTTTAGGAACCTGATAAACTTCCCGACTTCAGACATCTTGCGTTTTAGTGTGATAATACAAATTCAATTTGCACACAATAAAGTATTTATATTAAATATTTTTGTCGTTTCGTCGCACTATCGGCTGATTTTCAATAGCAAAAACAAGTAAAAATAAAGCGATTTCCAACACTTGTAATTGGGACTGTCGCATAATATTTTGCGGATAAGAAATCGAGGAAGAGAAGGGTGGGCGCCGGAGGCATGATGCCTGAAATCTGTCTGAGCTGTATTTTATAATCAGATGTTCTTTGCAGCGAGTTATTTCAGGCTGTGGGGGGCAGTTCTTCGATTTCCCGCAAAATGTTCCAGCGACGAGGTTTTCTTTTGATACTTTTCTGAAGCCTGCCCTGAGCCTGACGAAGGGGCGGGCAAAAGAAAAGTATGCTCAGCCGCCGGCGCGCTTCGCCTTGAAACCTTTGTCAGTCAAATATTTCATCACTTTATCGGCCTGATGGCCCTGCAAAATGATCTCTCCGTCTTTTTCGCTGCCTCCAGTGCCGCAATGATTCTTCAATTTTTTGCCCAGATCTTTCAATGCCTGATCACTACCTTCGAAGCCTTTGATAATAGTCACTACTTTTCCGCCCCGGTGATTCTTTTCAATCCATACACGCAGATTCTGCTTTGTCGGTTCCGGTGTGTCTGGTTGCTGCGGCTGACGGCTGTCTTCTATGCCTTTCATCGTTTCACTGCTGGTGCTGTAAACCAGATTTTTCAGCCCATCGAAGCCAGATAATTTGTTTTTAGACATTGCAATTATTTATTATGGATATTTAAGGCTGCAGGCAATGTGTCAAGCCATATTTCGGCATTTTTCAATTCGAATGGATCTCCGTCAATATGATAATGTGCCGGTAGCTGGACCGTGATTTTCGCCTTTTCGGTTCTGATGATTTTCAGAAAACGTGTCAGATTGAATTTTTTCAAAAAGAGTAGGGGAGACAGTAATGCCGCTGCCGGAACCGGCACTTTTTTCATCAGGCACAGGTCGATCAATCCATCGCTCAGGCTGGCATCTGGTGACAACGAAGTATTGTTTCCAAACTGATTTGAATTGGCAAAAGAGATCATCAGAAATTTGCCTGTAATCGTTTTACCGACTGCCTCAACAGAATACTCTGTCGGCTTAAATCCAGGGTAGTTTTGCATAACTGCAAGAACGTAGTTTCGGAGGCCGCGGCCTTTCTTTTGCGAAAACCGGTATGCTACCATGGCATCGAAACCCACACCTGCAACACTGAAAAAAGGAATTCCATTGAACAGGCCAACATCGCTCGGTGAAACTTTGTTTCCAAATGCAATTTCCAGCGCCTTTTCTGTTTTCAAAGGAAGTCGTAAATGAAGCGCCAATCCGTTGCCACTGCCCTCAGGTACTATCCCAAATGACACATTGTGTTGCAGGTAAATTGCCGATGCAACTTCATTCAGCGTTCCGTCTCCACCTGATACTACAAAGTGATTGAATCCTTCGGAAAGCGCTTTTGATGCTAATTCATTGGCATGGTTACGATAACGGGTTGTTTCAATCCGGCAATCGATTTTATTTGACTCAATCCAGCTCCGGATACGGTTTTCTGCATTGGATTTGCGCCTTGAACCTGCAACCGGATTGATGATAATTATACTTTTGCGCTGCATCATGGCTTTGTAAGTCGGTTGCTTATGGTTCTGTTGTTGAATTGCTGAATAATTGCTTTCATCAGCTTCTGATTTGCGTCGGCCGTCAAAGGTTTATTGGTGCTTTCATCTGAACCTGAACACTGCCGGTATTCCGATTGTTTGTAGTTTGTTTCTCCGTCAAAACCGGACAATTGCAAACCGCGTGTCAGCATCTGATATACCATATCGTTCATCATAATTACAAAACGTTCCGAAGTGGAATCAAAAACGCTGTTGCCGAAGGCAATAATGGTATCATTCAGATTCAAATAATCGGCTATGGATGGGAGAATGTCCGTTTGCTGGCAAAGCACATGGGATCTTCCTTTGAGCATGCTGTCACCCGGATGAAACCACATCATCGGGATGGAATGATTGGAAGGAACAGAAACATAACAATCCGAATAAAGCTCGCTGGTATGATCGGCTGTAATTATAAAAAGTGTGTTTTTATACCAGCTGGTTTTCGATGCAGTCCCGAAAAATTTTCCAAGCGCATAATCGGCATAAGCAATGGTTTCGAGAATTGGTTTTGGCCCAGTTGCAAATTTTCCTTTATGCTGAGTTGGAATAGTGTAAGGATGATGGGCTGACAGAGTAAAAACGCAGGTTGTAAAAGGTTCACGGAAAGTATTGCATTTGTCGGCCATAAATTGCAGAAATGGTTCATCAAAAATTCCCCAGCGGCCATCAAAATCACTATCGGGACCAGTGTATTCATTTTTCCCAAAATACTGCGAGTAACCGGCAGCAGCGGCATACCCGTCAAAGTTCATGGTCCCGTTGAAGCCTCCATGAAAAAAGGCATTTTCGTATCCGGTACTGCCCAGCATACTGGCAATGCCTTCGATATCATTCCCTGAATACATCGACGTTACGAAAGGATTCCGCATTAAAGGCGGCAACCCGCTTATGATGGCCGGGATTCCGTCCAGACTGCGTTTGCCGTTGGCGTACATATTATCGAATACCAGACTGTGCTTGCTCAGAGAATCCAGGAACGGCGTATAGGATTTCATGCCGTCATTTAGAAATCCGCAGTGTTCGGCCGAAAGACTTTCAGAAATAATGAGAACAACATTAAAAGGCCTTGTAGTATCTTTTTCTTTATAATAATAGTGAACCGGATCGAAATATTTTACCAATTCCTTGTCGGTAAACCAATCTTTTTTCTCCAGGTCAGATTTACCATAGGTTTTTATAATGGTGTAAGTGGAATTAACGACCAGCGGCGCATATTCAGGTCCGGCAACCCTCGACGCATGCATAATCCCAAGTGGGCGCATATCGAAGCTGCCACGGCCACCCAGGATCAACAGAGCGGTAAACAAAAGTGCAACAGGAAGCTGGTATTTATATTTCAATTTTATTTCTTTAATATTCCTGTCGAGAATGGTTCGACGCAATAAAAAGATGAATAAAACGAAGAGCAGGAGAAATATCAGAAACATATACCAGAAATCGAGCAGGAATCGAAGCGAAAGCCCGCCAATTTCATTTTCCATGGTCCCTATGAAGGTGAAAACATCGAAAGTTGTTCTCTTCAAAGTGAAGCGAAAATAAATGACATCGATGATATTTGGCGCCAGCAAAATAAACCCTGCCACGGCAAGAAGTGAGTAACGAATAGTTCGGAAAACTTTTTTATTTAGTACGCAAAATGGCACAAGCAGAAATGGAATGAATAGAAGGTGCACCATGCAAAACGTGCTGAAATCGAATAACAGTCCTCCGGAAATGATTCTAAAAAATGTACCGGCAGAAGCTGGATGAAACAGCGGAGTATTGAATGCCCAGAGTAGGAGCCGCGTCAAAGTAATGAGCAGGATTGTGCCGGCAGCATATAAAAGATATCTGTAAAGCAGACGGAGTTGCGGACTCTGTTTCATGGTTCAAAAATAAATAAAAAAAAGAGACTGTCCGGGTGGACAGTCTCCTGAATTTTTTCCGTAACAGATTACTGTTTGGTGTAGGTTGAAGTCACATTGTCCATTTGGCTTGCACCGTAGTCAATAACATAGGTGAGGCTTGAAAGGGCTGCGATTGGGGTTGCACCAGCGGTAACTGTGAAAGCGCTGAGTGTTGAACCTGTGATGGTAGCGTTTGTAGCTGTGCCGTCACTGTCCCAGTCATAACTTTTTGTCTGGTTGAAAGTTACACCACTTCCGCTAACAGTTCCCTGAACCTGAAGGCCTGGGAAATAGCAGAAATCTCCAAAATAGATGTAGTTGTAGTTCACAGATGAACCGGTAACAACTTCTACGAAGTCATATGTACCAGCACCAGCGCCTGTAATAACAGCGTGAACGTCGTATGAACCTGCGAGGCGGTTAGCCTGAACCGTTACAGTTCTGGTTTCGGTTGTGGTGTTGCCGGCTTCGTCAGAAACAGTGTAAACTACTTCATAAATACCAACTTTGTTTATGTCGATATCATCGGTTATGGTAATTTGTGAAGTCAGATCACCGTCTTTGTCGTCATTGGCTGTTGCACCAGACTCAGTGTAAGCGTCACCAAGGTCAAGAGTGATAGCTGCACTACCTGTGATGGTAATTGTTGGGTTTGTAATGTCATCTTCGGTACATGAAACACCGATAAATGCTACTGCAGCAATAGCAACTGCAAATCTTAAAAATGCTTTTTTCATAGTTTTCGACTTTATTTGTTTGACAAATGTACAAAAAAAATGATACAATAATAAAAAAAGTATTACTTTTGTGCCGTTAAACCAAACAAAACCAAAGAAGAATGAAAAACTTATTCGCAATTGTAGGCCTCGTTGGCATGTTTGCTCTTGTATCATGCGGTGGCGCAAAAAAAGATGATGACAAAGCAAAACTTGATTCATTGAAAAAAGACAGCATCATGAAAGACAGCCTGATGAAAGACAGCATCACAAAAGCTGAAGAAATGGCTGCTATGGATTCACTGAAAGCTGATTCAGCAAAAGCTGAAGAGAAGAAGTAATTGTTTGATAATTATCAACTAAACCAAAAAAACATGAAAAATCTGTTTGTAATCGCAGCTCTGGCTGGTATGTTCGCGCTGGTTTCTTGCGGTGGTAGCAAGAAAGATGATGAAAAAGCAAAGCAGGATTCAATCCGCAAAGCTGATTCACTTGCAAAAGTTGCTGAAGATAGCATCAAAAAAGTTGAAGAACTTGAGCAGGCTCGTCTTGATTCAATTGCAAAAGCAAAAGAAGACAGCATTGCTAACGCTTCTAAAGGCACTTATAAGCCAAAAACCAACACCACAACGGTGTCAACTAACACCACAACAATCACCACAAACACCACTAAACCGGTTCGTGGAGGTCGTTAAGAGTTAGCGATTCAAGATTTAAGAAAAGGTCATTCGTTCTCGAATGACCTTTTTCGTTATATACAGTTTTTCAAACTGCTGCCGTTTGGTTTCTGTCTCGGATTACTTCCCGATTGTCATCGGGACAGCGACAGGCCAGGTTTATAATCCTGGGCTGTCTCAAAATAGCGGTTGGTTACGACATTCCACCGTTCCGGTCGGTGATATGGAATTCTTCTTTGCTTTTGAACCGGAACATGGAACCGTCGTAACAATTGCAAAAACAACGGTTCCATGACCTTCAGCTCCGCAACTCTCCTAGTCGGGCAAACCTTCGTCGCATCCGACGATGGAATGTTGTTTTTGCCGTGAAGTTTGAATTTTGAAACAGCCCGAGATACCGTTCATTTCCTATGTCGCTTGAGGGAGTGAAATGTTGTTTTTGCAGCTGATTTCTTTGTGAGACAGCCTCTTTTGAAAATCGGGTACCATACAAAGGAGAAAGACTGCAACTTAATTTTCCAGCGGATTCTCGCAGTAATCCATCAGAATAATGTAAACACCCATCATTTCTTTATAAACATCAAAAGGATAGATGCAGATTCCAGGTCTCTTCAATGCTGTCTGCCTGCGTTGTTTCAGACTATATAAACTTGAGTTGAATGTAGGTATGACAGTGATTTGCTGAGCAAGTTGAGCCCGACGCTTGTAGTATGCATTTATTTTTTCTTTTTCAGCCTTTGTTTTACCGGTATAAACACGGTTCGAACGTGTACTCTTTTCTGCATCGTACAGATGAGATACGCCCATTTGTTGCGGTAAACTCCCAAGCATCATATTCAAACTATCATTGGATTCTCTTATCCAGAACAGTCGCTCAGATTCCCATTTATCTTCATATAAAAAATGGATCATAGCTGTTTCAGTTCTTGGAAAAGCAGCAAGACTATCGGGACTGAAATTACTGCACTCAGATTCAATATGAGCGTATTTATCAATCCTGTAAACAGTTATGCTGGTATCGTCAATATTCATGGTCCAGCCCTTGGGCAAATGATGATATATCTTATACAAAATGGTATCGGAAGCCAGAACTTCCTGAAGTTTTTCCTGCTGAGCTGACACAGCAATGGTAAGCAGGAAGGCAGCAAAGATTGCGGATAATGTTTTCATGTGTTTGCGTTTACTAAAAACTATGCCGTAGCGAAATTAAAAAAAAATGCCATCCATTTGGGGGATGACATTTAAAAAATACGATGAATTTTTATGCGTTGAGCATGATAGGCATAATGAGCATAAGGATGTCTTCCTCAGCCGAATTGGTTTCTTCAGGAATAAGCAGAGCGGCTCTGGTAGGCGAAGACAAAGTCATTGTAATGTTTTCACAAGCCAGAGTCTGTAATGTTTCGAGGAAGAATTTTGAATTGAAGCCGATTTCAATGTCAGCTCCATCATAGATGCAGTTCAGACGCTCTTTTGCTTCGTTTGAGTAGTCGATGTCTTCAGCTGAAATATTGAGTTCCTGCCCTTTGACGTCGAAGCGAACCTGATGGGAGGCCTGATTGGCAAAAATAGCCACACGCTTCAGAGTGCTGATGAGCGAATTACGGTTGATAACCAGTTTGTAGTTGTTGTCTTTTGGAATGACGCCTTCATAAGCCGGATACTTGCCATCGAGCAGACGACAAACAATCTGATAGTTTTCGAAACGGAACGAAACATTGGTATTATTGAACTCAACACCAACATTGCAGTCGAAACCACTGAGCAGGTTTCGGAGCAGGTTCAGCGGTTTTTTGTGAACGATAAATGAATGAGCTTCGTCCGATTTAATATCATTGCGGCGGAAACGAACCAGTTTGTGAGCATCAGTAGCCACAAAATTGGTGTAGTCCGGAGTAATCTCGAAAAATACACCCATCAGCTGCGGGCGGATCTCGTCGTTTCCACATGCGAAAATGGTGCTGCTGACGGCATTCTGAAGTACAATGCTGCTCATTGAAATGGATTTCGCATTTTCAATAGCTGCAATAGTTGGGTAATTTTCAGGATTGTAGCCGGCCAGTCTGTAAACGCCTTCCCCTGCATTGATTTCAACGGCAAAGGTTTCTTCGTTTACATTGATGGTAATAGGAATATTCGGAAAAGTTTTGAGCGTTTCCAGCAGTACGCGCGGTGGAATTGCAACGGCACCTTTACCACTGATTTTCTCAGGGCTCAATTCAACCACAGCTCTGGTCTCGTTGTCCGTGGCAGTCACCAGGAGTTTGGATCCGTCGGTACTGAACAGAAAATTCTCAATGATAGGAACCAGACTGTTGCTGGAAAGCAGACCACTTACATTTTGCAGTCCTTTGAGGAGAATATTGCTTGAAATAATGAAATTCATAGCAGTTTATTATTATTGTTCGTGCAAAATTAATGAATTTAACGGATAATAGAAACCGTTTTTTTACAAAAGTGTGTCGAATTTGTCAATTTTCACTGGTTGCGTATTATCGGAAGGGGCAAATTCGCTTGCATAGCGCATCAGGGAACCAAAAACAAAATACTGAGCCATCACAAGGTCCTTTCCGTTAACCACGCCATACAGTCGCTCCGGGTCAAATTCGATGGGATCGCCGGTTAAATTGATACTGCCTTCAGGCAATTTTATCCGATACAAAGTGATGCTATTGGTTTCATTTTTTCTATCAGTAACCGAAATAATACAGAATGGGGTTGATTTGCGAATTGAATCCTGTTTTTCGATAGGAAGTTTGTTAAGAAACTCCTCAAATCGTGCATCTGTAAAGGCATTCAGGTAATTGATCACTTTAACCGTGTCAATATTTTTTAGTTTTCCAACTACTTCGTTTGTAACGGAAAAGTTCGAATTATCAGGATTGAGCAGCTCGAATGATCGGTCGGCATATTTCGGATAAGTGACACTGACCTTGGCAATGCTCGCCAGCGTGTAGCGAAAAACCTTATGATCGCGCCAGTCATATTCACGGGGCGAATATCTGGGTTCAAGAAACCCGCGAAAACCCGGAATATGCATGATAAAGGGCATTTCAGCATCTTCCATCATCATATAGGTTCCCGTATTATCCATCGTCGCAGAGCCGACATAATAAGTGCGGATACATTTTTCATAAGGGAAAAGCCTGATCCCCATCAAATCTATCCGATAAACAGTAGCGTACACTTCAACTTTTGTAGAAAATCCTGCAAGCTGCTTGAAAACCATGTCATATTGGGTCTTCGGAACAGGGTTGCGGACGGTTACGTACATAAGCGTGTAAAGCAATTCTTCCATCATTTCGGGCTGTACCGAATATTTCTTATTGAGCATCCATCCGTTGCTGTCGGTACGCTCGAGAAGAACGGAATTTTTTCTTTTATCTGCCAGGAAAACTCTTGTCACGGTTGCCGTATCCGAAATGGCAAAGTTTTTCTCACCGGGATTCAGGGTTGTGCTTGAACGATTGGTAAGGAAAACGGTGAGGAATAGCGCCAACACGAGCAACAAGGGGATCCAGAAATACCATTTTTTCAGCCATTTTTTCATAAGCCTTTTCTGAGTTTAATTTTACGAAAAATCATCAAAACAAGTCCGATTGCTACAATAATAAGTACCGGCCCAAGCACGTTCGACCATTGGATGTAGGCTTTGTTTGAAGCTATTCTGGATTTATCAAGCAACCGGATCTTCAGTTCGCGTGAACGAATTTCAAGCAGGTTTGATTCATCTGTAAGATAATTCACACAGTTTAAGAGGAAGTCTTTATTGCCGTAGTTTATTCCCGTGAAACGGTCATAGCCAAGCGGATAAGTATAGTTCTGTCCGTTGCGGTAAACAAATTGATTGTTGATGATATCGCCATCGGAAATCACAATCATTTTTGAAGGCTTACCCGTTTCAGAGAAACCAATTTCTTTATCCTCGGCAATTTCAGGTGGAATGCGGTTTGTGAAGACGCTGTTGAAATTTCCTTCAAGCAGAACTGCAACCGGAATTTTTGGTTTATTGAAAAATTCACGTCCCGGCGTTTCGGTAAGCATTCGCAAACTGATCACAGCAGGAGTATTCATTATTCTACTGTACTCCGAAGTTGAAAGCAATATGGTCTTCTTTACGCCGCCCGTACCCACGGTATCGATTCCTGAAACAAATTCAAAGCGAATGGCATTCAGGTTTTTCACAATCGGATGTCCTTCCGAATTGGAGACACTTGGAAAATAGAACCAATTGAAATATTCAAACTGAGGCTGATCGCCGATTTGACCGGTTTTTACTGGAATCGGGCAACTGTTCATGTCGAGCAGGAGATTGTTGTTGATCCGGACCCCATATTTAAAGAGCATGTCCTCCAGGTTGATCTCATTGGCAATGGCTACCGTTTCCGAGCTTGACTGCAGCGAATCCATATTGGTTGCGGTGCCGTCAACAAGCCACAACACGCGACCACCGTCCATGATGAACTGGTCAATTACGAATTTATCTTTTTCATCAAAAACAGAATCAGGGCCCGCAATAATGATGGTTTTGAAATTATCAAGCGATTTCAGCTGCTGATTTATTGTTACCCGCTGAACTTTGTAGTAATCGGACAAACTGCGGGTAATATCTTCGGTCATCATGGCACTGGATTCTCCATGACCGTCGATAAAGGCAATGTTGGGTTTCTCTCGCACAAACAACCGGCGAACTGCATCTATCAGATTGAATTCGAGCGATTCGAGCGATTCATTAATCAGTACTTCCTTATCGGTTTGCTGGCCTGTTTGAATAAAATTAACGGGTGTTTCGCTGGTTTTATAAGAGACTAAAGCACAAGGCCAGATGATCCGCTGTTCGCTCGAAGAGTTGTTTTGCTGACGATCAACTGCAGGCTGAAGGCCTTTTTCGACAAGCTCGTTGTAATAATCATTGAGCGTGCGTTTATCTTTACCTTCAGCAGGATCAATAAATTCATATTGAATATTGGCTTTGTTGTAAGCCCTGAAATCATCGAGGGTTTCGCGGATCGAATTGCGCAATTTAGTGTACGATGCCGGCAGTTCTCCATCCAGGTAAATCCGGAAATATACGATGTCATCTACTTTTCGCAGCAGATCGATGGTGTTGTCGGAAAGGGTGTAACGCTTTTCCTGTGTGAGGTCCAGGCGAAAGAAGCCCAGTGTACCGGCCAGATTGAGGACTATTAGAATTGCAATTCCAGCAAAAAGCCGGATCAGGCTTCTCTTTCTGTTTGTCCCGTGATTCGTTTTCTTTTCCATACTTCTTACCATTTGCGTCTTTCGAGCGAAAGTCGGGTTAACATCAGAAACAGAGAAATCAGACTGAGAAAATAGAGCAGGTCGCGTGAATCAATGACACCGCGACTCATCGAAATGTAATGCTCGTTGATGCCGATTGATTTTATGAACAGTTCCGCACCGTGAAAAATTCCGCTGTCGTATATAAATTCAAATCCCATATACATAAAAGCAGTCAGAAAAACTGCAATGACAAAGGAAACGATTTGATTTTTTGATATTGACGACGCAAAAATCCCGATGGCGAGAAATGATGCACCAAGCAGCAACAGCCCGATATACGAACCCCAGATGCCACCGAAATCGAGGTTGCCTTTCGGAACAGCAAGCTGGGAAATGGTATTGAGATAAATCAAAGTTGGCAGCAGTGAGAAAACCAGTATGACAATGCCTGCAAGATATTTGGCGGCAATGATTTTCATTTCGCTGATGGGTTTGGTCATCAAAAGCTCGATGGTTCCGGTGTTGATTTCATCAGCAAAACTGCGCATGCTGATTGCAGGCAGTAGAAACAGAAAAACGAATGGCGCCAGAATAAAGAGCCCATCGAGCGTGGCGTAGCCGAAGCCAAGAATATTGAAATTGTTGGGGAAAACCCAGAGAATAAGTCCGTTGGCTGCCAAAAAGACGCAGATGACTATATAGCCGATCAGCGAATGCAGAAATGAACTTATTTCCTTTTTGAATAGAGCGTACATCAGGATTTATTTTAGCGGTGCAAAGTTAATTGAATTTGTTATAGGTAAAAGGTAAATTTGATGAATTGATCGAGATGTTTTCTCCAACCTCTCTGCGTCGCTGAAAGAGACCTGTCACGATTGCTATCGTGAGCGTTGGAGAGAATGCAACAAGGCAAAACGCACAACGAACAAGGCATGTGAATTTCAAAAAAACATCTCAAAGCTTACCAGCTGATGATCGCGTATCCTGCGGACAGGACTTCGCTGGAAGCTAATAGCTACTCAACCTCAGCCTCAACCTTAACCTCAACCTCAACCTTTTAATTAGTCTATTCAAACTCAATCCGCACAACATCATTCACCCGAATGCCGAGCAGCTCTCTGGCAGAGGTCTGATAAAGTGCGATTTCCAAAAGTCCGGTACTGCCGAAAACTGCAACCAGCTCAGCTTCCGGAGCAAAATGGTAGGTCGGCGAAATTTTCTGAGTAAAATATTTTCCGAAGCGAATAATATATTTATTGTTTTTATTCATTTTGTCAAACATCTTTTTGGTGATGTTTGTAATGGCATTGTGATAATTATCGATGTAAATCACCATACCTTTAATGGTATTGTTGTCGCTGGTGGGGCGAAATGGCATTGATTCAAGCAGAGTGGCTGTTTTTTCACCAAGCTCGTTGATATCTTTTCCCTCAGCCAGATGCACAGCCGCTTTGGTGCAGACATCCAGTTCCGGAAATGTTTCGTGCTCAATGTTGCCCGGATCCAATTGTACGATAACTTCGGGGCTTTCATCGAACACCAGTCCGTAGAGTCCATTATCAGGCCCGACGAAAAAGTGGTTTTTATATTTGATGGCAACTTGCCTGTCCTGATTGCCTGATGTTCCGTTTACAAGTACAAGGTGAACCGTTCCTTCGGGGAAGCTTTCCCACATATTCCGGACAATCACCGAGGCCTGGAACACATCGTACTGGCGAATCTGATGCGTTACGGTAACAATATTAAGTTTTGGCTGGAGCGAAAGCATTCTCCCGTTGACGACTGCAGCGTAAAAATCGCGAATCCCGAAATCACTTGTAATTGTTACAGGTTTTAAATTCAAAATCAGTATTTTTGTTTCAAAATTACAAATTTTGTAGTTCATAACGAATTCTGAAATCAAATGTCTGTCACTGAACGTGTTTTTGACCTTCAATTTATTGATCACGCTTCGTTTTATGGAGTAGGCGATGCGCATATAAATCAAATCAGGGAGCTGTTTCCCAAGCTGAAAATTGTTGCGCGTGGCGATATGCTCAAAGTTCTCGGCCCGAAAGCTGAAATTGAAGATTTTTCTCGTCGCTTCGAAAATCTCTTGAAGCATTTTGATGTTTTTGGTGATCTGAAATCCAATGATATTGCACAAATCATGGGTGTTGAAGCGGTGTTTACTGAGCCGATGGCCCAGATGCCTGCTGATGTGATTGTTTACGGACGCAGCGGTCAGCCCATTAAAGCACGGACACGCAATCAGGTGAAGATGGTTGAGAAAATCAATTCTTGCGATATGTTGTTTGCTGTTGGTCCTGCAGGAACCGGAAAAACTTATACAGCAGTTGCGCTGGCGGTGAAGTGGCTCAAGGAAAAGAAGGTGCGACGAATTGTGCTTACCAGGCCTGCCGTTGAAGCAGGGGAGAACCTTGGATTTCTTCCGGGCGATTTGCGCGAAAAACTCGATCCGTATCTGCAACCATTATATGATGCGCTCAACGACATGCTGCCGCAGCAAAAACTTCTCGGCTATTTCGATGATGGCACCATTGAAATTGCACCTCTTGCTTTTATGCGCGGACGCACGCTCGAAAAAAGTTTTGTTATTCTCGATGAAGCTCAGAATGCCACCCGCATGCAGATGAAAATGTTTCTGACACGAATGGGGCAGGATTCAAAATTCATTATCACAGGAGACATGACTCAGATTGACCTTCCGAGAACGCAGTCCAGTGGCCTTATTCATGCAGTGAACATGGTGAAAAATATTCCGGAAATTGCGGTTGTCGTGCTAGACCAAAATGATGTAATCCGCCACCCGATTGTTACAAAAATTATTAATGCATATGAAACTGAAACAGCCAATGAAAACAATAAGTAACATTTTTCTGATCCTGGCTTCGGTCGTTGTATTGTCGTCGTGCGGCAAATACGAGGAAGGCCCTGCTGTTAGTTTCCGCTCATCAGCAAAACGATTGATTGGCCTGTGGGAATTTTCATCCATCAAAGTTGATGGCATTGAATATATCACAAGCTATTTTAATGATTCAACAGACCTCAAGATATCGATGACAGGAACGCGTGATGAAATATTTGCAATTCTGGTTGAAGACAACAGAAATTCATCACAGCTGTCAACGTCGCTGCTGGAGCTGAATGACAAAAGTACAGAATTTACTTTGTGCCTGAGTGAAAGTCCTTTGTACACCGATGTCACTCAGTATTTTTACGCCTTGATTCCTGCATTAAAAGAAGAAAACACATGGACTATTCAGCGGCTGTCTGTCAATGAACTATGGATCAGCGCTACTTATCAGGAACAGATATACAATCTTCAACTGAGCAAAATCGAACAATATCTTTTCAATCCATAAAAACCCTATGAAAGATCTCGTAAAAACACAGTTTCAATTCAGTCCGTCGCAGACCGTTTATAATGGCAAAGTGCGCGACGTATATCGTGTCGGTGATTTATTAATAATGATCGTGAGCGACCGTATTTCGGCTTTCGACGTCGTTTTACCGCGCGGTATTCCTTACAAAGGACAGGTGCTAAATCTCATTGCTTCGAAATTTCTCGATGCAACCAGGGACATTGTCCCCAACTGGAAACTGGCAGTGCCACATCCATCTGTAACAATCGGGAAATTCGCCGAGCCTTTTAAAGTCGAAATGGTTGTTCGCGGATATCTTACAGGCCACGCCTGGCGCGAATACAAAGCCGGAAAACGCTCGCTGTGCGGCGAACCGATGCCTGATGGAATGATTGAAAATCAGAAATTCGAAAAGCCGATCATTACGCCAACTACCAAAGAAGACATCGGACACGACGAAGATATTTCGCGCGAAGACATTATAAAACACGGTCTTGTTTCGGCAGAGGACTATGCAAAGCTTGAAGAATACACCCTGAAATTATTTGCACGCGGAACCGAAATAGCTGCAAAGATGGGACTGATCCTTGTGGACACTAAATATGAATTTGGAAAAATCGGGAATGAAATTATTCTGATTGATGAAATTCACACACCCGATTCTTCGCGTTATTTCTATGCTGATGGATACGAAGATCGTCAGAAAAATGGCCAGGCACAAAAACAGCTTTCGAAAGAATTTGTTCGCGAATGGTTGATGGAACATGGCTTCCAGGGCCAGGAAGGACAGCATGTCCCGGAAATGGACGATGCCTTTGTTGCCAGCGTAACCGATCGCTATATTGAATTGTACGAAAGCATTACCGGCGAAAAATTTGTTCGTCAGCCGCTCGACAACTTGGCTGCAGATATTGAAGCCGCTGTAAATAAAGTTGTGCGAAGTTTATAAACTTCGCACAACTTTGTAAATAGAATTTTCCTTAACTTTGACCTGTGAATTCGCAGGAAATACAGTCTAACAAAGAGCTTGAGATGGCGTTTGAGTTTGTGTACCGCACAAACCGCAATGTCTATTTAACAGGTCGTGCCGGTACAGGAAAAACCACTTTTCTGAATCGTTTACGCAAAGAATGTCCGAAGCGAATGGTGATAGTTGCTCCCACGGGTGTCGCCGCTATCAATGCGGGCGGAGTGACCATTCACAGTATGTTTCAGCTCCCTTTTTCTCCGTTTTTTCCGGAATCTGCAGGATTGCATAACAATCCGCTCAATGCCATCCGCTACCGCAAACAAAAGATTCGATTATTGAAGAGCATCGATCTGTTGGTGATTGATGAGATAAGTATGGTGCGCGCAGATATTCTCGATGCCGTTGATTCATTGTTGCGACGTTACCGAAATCACAATCTGGTTTTCGGCGGAGTGCAGGTGCTGATGATCGGAGATGTGCACCAGTTGCCGCCTGTAGTGAAGGAAGACGAATGGAAGATGTTGCGGTTTTACTACAATAACATGTATTTCTTCAGCAGTAAAGCTTTTGCCAATGCCAGTCCGGTGGTGATTGAACTGCAACAGATTTTTCGTCAGAGTGATCTTGATTTTATATTATTGCTGGAAAAAATCCGCACCAACGGCATGGATGCCAATACCATGCAATTGCTGAATCAGCGCTACAACAAACACTTTAATCCATCGGCTCATCCGGGCTATATAATTCTTACAACGCACAATTCACAATCGGCGGAGATCAACGATAAGCGGCTCGATGAGCTGGCTGGCGATGAATTTACTTTCGACGCTGAAGTGAAGGGTGATTTCCCGGAATACAATTTCCCTACTTTCAAATCGCTGGCTCTGAAGCCAGGTGCGCAGGTGATGTTTGTAAAAAATGATCTGGCTCCGGAAAAAAGATATTACAATGGTAAAATCGGAAAAGTTGTTCACATTGAAGATGACACTATTGTGGTCCAATGCCCCGAAGACGACGATACCATTGATGTAGGGCTTGCCACCTGGAGCAATGTGCGCTTTACGCTGAACGAAGCTACCAAAGAAATTGAAGAAGAGGAAATCGGCTCCTACACGCAGTACCCGCTGAAGCTGGCCTGGGCTATCACAATTCACAAGAGTCAGGGATTGACATTTGACAAAGTAGTGGTCGATGCAGCGCAGGCATTTGCGCACGGTCAGGTGTATGTTGCGCTTAGTCGCTGCCGCACGCTCGATGGGCTGGTGCTAAGTTCCGCCATCGGCTACGGAAGTGTGATTACCGACCACAATGTAGTTGACTTCAATAAAAAAAGCGAGGATTATATTCCTGATGACAGGGAGCTTGAAGTGTCGAAAACGCAATTCCGAAACGATATTTTGGCTCAATTATTCAGCTTTGAGGATATGTTGAATCGCATCATTCACCTGCGAAGATTGGCTGTGGATGCTGGCTTGAGCGTTACATCCGCGTTAGTTCCTGACACAGAACATACTGCAGAATTCATCAATAAAAATATTATTGATGTTGCTTCTAAATTTCGACGACAGCTTGAAGCACTTTTTTCGCTGGCAGGAAACGAAGAAGGGGAGCGGCAATTGAAAGAGCGGGTGCAGGCTGCAGCAGCTTACTTCAAAGAAAAACTGGCGACAATTTTTGATTATACAGCATACACTGATTTTGATTCCGATAACCACAGCGAAGAACAGGAGCTGAAAGAATTGGCCGAGGATCTGCAAAAAATGACAGTGATTGCGCGAACTTGTTTCGATGCGCTGTTGAAGGACTTCGATGTGTTTGCGTTGTTGCGTATTCGTTCCGATGCCGATCTCGATTTCCGTTTTGTTTCGCGCAGGGAACACGCTGTGCGAAAAGATTCAAAGATAAGTTCTGTCATTGAATACCCTGAATTGTATAACATACTCAAAGCGTGGAGAGACGATCTGGCCGATAATTCAAACATGGAGCGTTATCGTGTTATGCCTAACAAGGCGCTGGAAGAAATGGCCAACATGCTGCCCACAACGCTTGAAGAATTAAAGAAAGTAAAAGGCCTCGGCAAAAAGAAAATCGAATTTTTTGGAACCGAATTATTGAAAATAATCGCAAAATATTGCATTGATCATGATTTGAAAACGGTTGAATTCCCAACAGACGAGCCGGTTCCGAAAGCTTCGAAGAAAAAGAAAGGCGTGTCGGCCGAAGTGTCGCTCGAAATGTTGCGTGATGGTTACAGTGTTGCCAAAATCGCACTGGAGCGCAATCTGACGGAAGGGACCATTGCCGGACATTTGCTGAAATATGTTGAAAGCGGAGAAATTACAGTGTTGCAGCTGTTGCCCCGCGAAAAGCTCGATCGCATTGCAACTGCGCTTGTGGACTATAAATTTACTTCGCTTAAAGAGGCTAAAGATTATTTGGGCAACGACATCGAATTCCATGAAATCCGCTGGGTGATGGTGGCGATGCAGAAAGAGCTCGAGTGATTTTAGATATCCGATTTTAGATTTTTGATTTCAGATTTTATGCAGACGTTGCTGTCGTGGAGTTTATCACGCTGGGAGCGTGGCGTTACAAACGTTTTGCGTTACAGACGTTACAAGCGATTATGCGATATGGCTATAAAACGACAAATCAAATTCGCATTATCTCATCAAGGCTTGCAGTATTATTATTTCGAATTTTTTACAATTCTCTGCAGCGCATTTCCTGTCTGAGTTTGGACACGTACGAAATAAATTCCGTCTTCGAGCGATAACAGATCAACCTCCACATTCTGGCTTCTGATGAGGTTTTTAACCAATACGATTCTTCCATTGGCATCTGAAATTGTGATGCTGGAAATTTCGTTTTCTGCTGAAATGCTTAAAATATTTCTAACCGGATTTGGGAAGAAGGAAACTTTCGCGCTGTGAGTTTCAATACCAACCGGGGCTACAGCAATTATCTGTGAAGCTGTATCGTACAATCCGCAGTATTCGGTAATTAATGTCACTGTATATGTTCCAGGCGTGCTGTAAGTTTGAACCGGATTTTCTTCGGTTGAAGTTGCACTGTCTCCAAAGGACCAGTTAAAATGATGCGCATTGACAGATGTGCTGGTGAAATTTACTAGTAATCCTGTATTGCCGGTGTTGAACGATGCCACCGGAATTTCATCAACATTGAACCAATGAGCCAGACTATCGAAAACGACCGCCTTGACCGCATTGCGGATTATACTTGCATCAGTAGCAGCAAGCGTGTAATCGTATGTAATACTTACCGGACTTTCGCGAAACATCGAAGTGTAAAACGTACAAGCCGCAGCATAGGAGCCGGCTGGCGATGGGTGACTTTCGTCGGAGCTATATAATTCAATACCAGGTGAATTTTGTCGCAGATAATACCAGACCGCACCAACAGGTGAAACTTCAGCATTATTGTCTTCGGCCATCATCATGTAGCGCAGATGCAACAGACTGTCCATCCCTTCGTAAGTGCAGACGGGAGGCCAAACCGCGCAGTTCGACGCATCGCCGTTTTTACGACCCCAGGTCATGTAGAAAATGGTTTCGGTGCAACTATCGGCAGCATGAATCATGTTATCGAGCGTTGTTGCATAAGGGAAAACCATTGACTGTACTTCGGCATTAGTGAACGATGGAAGCTGGCTCTGCTCCTGCAATACAACATAGTCCCAGCCACCCTGATTAATCAATGATAATGATGTAGTATTAGTGCTGTGCTGGTTAAACGTGTAGCCACCGGGGACATTTGATGAGTAAACCAGCGAATCACCCGCCGATTTGGTAACGAGCGAAATAAGTTCGGGAAGGTCATTCACAGAGGTGTAGCTATTACCTAAAAAAAGTACTTTCAACGTAGTTTGAGATTTGGACGAAAAAAACAGTAAAAGCAAAACCAAAAATACAAGACTCTTTTTCATTGATACAAATTTTCAGCTAAGATATTGATGCTGGCGAAAAAGTAAATAAATCTCAGTGTCCCGTATGAATAATAATTTCTCCATTCACAGTAACACACTGTTTATGAATAAGGTTTTTTTGAAAATTATTAGTGATTAGAGCCAAACTCATCTTTATTTATATTTGCAAACACATTTTTCTAATCGAATAGAAATATAAATCTGCAGTGCTTCAAAATGGTCAGGACCATTATTTGAAGCACTGCAGATTTGTAGAATTGAAAATTATTATTTCAATAAAAATCTGGAATTACCGAACTCTGGGGGTTGCTCTTTTTTTCATAAACCTGAGCATATTGGCCACATCGTCGAAGCGGTTGGTCATCATCATGGCGGCAATTACAAACGGCTTGTAGCCAGCTTCTCTGTAAGTATCGAGGCGATATTGTTCGAACACTTCGGCTGAAACTTCGCCAGCTTTGCAGCTTACATCAGTGATGTCGGCTGGCAAACAGTGCATGTAGAGCGCGCTTCCGTCTTTGGTGAGATTCATTTTTTCGCGGGTGCACTCCCAGTTCATGTATTTTGCATTATTTGCAAGTGCTTCTTTTTCAAGTTCCTTGAGCCCTGCGCTGTCACCGGCACGCAGCAGTTCGGTGCGACGACCCATGATGTGATACGGTGCCCAGCTTTTTGGATAAACGATGTCTGCATCGGCAAAAGCTTCTTCCATGCTGTTTGCGACTTCGAATTTGCCACCACTTTCGGCGGCTTGTTTTCCAGCACGTTCGACCACATCCGGAATCAGTCCGTATCCTTCAGGATAAGCGAGAGACACATTCATGCCGAAACGCGTCATCAAGCCAATGATGCCTTGCGGTACGGAGAGCGGTTTTCCGTAGCTTGGACTGTAAGCCCAGGTCATAGCGATTTTCTTTCCTTTCAATGCGTCGAGCGAACCGAACATGTTTTTCAGATGCGCCAGATCGGCCATGCTTTGAGTCGGATGATCGACATCGCATTGCAGATTGACAATACCCGGACGTTGTGGAAGCACATTGTTTGCAAAGCCGTCATCGAGAGCTGAAGCCACTTCGAGCATATATTCATGCCCTGCACCGAGATACATATCATCGCGGATACCGATAATTTCTGTCATGAATGAAATCATGTTGGCAGTTTCGCGAACGGTCTCTCCGTGCGAGATTTGCGACTTTCCTTCGTCAAGATCCTGAATAGTCAGGCCCATCAGGTTGGCAGCAGAGCCAAACGAAAAGCGGGTACGGGTACTGTTGTCGCGGAATTGCGAAACGGCCAGTCCGCTTTCGAAAGCGCGTGTTGAAATATTTTTATTGTACAATTTGCGCAAGGCATCGGCCACATAGAGCACGAGCTCAAGTTCTTCGCGCGATTTGTCCCAGGTCAGCAGAAAATCTTTCTGATAAAGACTGGCATTTGTTTTTTCAATGTCGCGAATGAGTTTTTTGAATTTTCCCATTGTATTTCTTTTTATTGATTACAGAATCTGAGCGTAGAGTGCGTAAAATGCCGATGCAGCAACGAGATCGCTTACCGGTGTTTTTTCATTGGGGGCATGCGCCATCACTTCATTGCCAGGTCCGAAGCCAATGGTCGGAATTTTATGAATTCCATTGGTAGCAATTCCGTTGGTAGAGAAGGTCCATTTATCTACAATCGGGGCTTTGCCGAAAAGCTCTGAAAATGCTGTCACACCAGTTTGCACAGCTGGATGGTCTTCTGGCATTTTCCAGGTTGGATAATATTTCTCCATTCCATATTTCAATCCTGTAAAAGCAAGACCGTCGTACCAGAGTACTTCTACTTTTGAGTCCGGATTATTGACAGCTTCTTTCACTTCGGCCACAGCACTGTCTTTGGTTTCGCCCCAGGTGAGGCGACGATCGAGGTGGAAGCGGGCAAAATCGGCAACAGCACACAACGACGGGCTGCCGCTGATGAATTCGCTGATAGTAACACTCCCTTTTCCAAGAAATTCATCGTATTTGAGACGTTCATGCAATTTTTCAATTTCGAGAGCTGCACTGGAAGCCATGTACACGGCATTTTTGCCACGTTCGGGCGCTGAACCATGAGCCGATAATCCGCGGAAGGAAACATGAATTTCCATACGTCCACGGTGACCACGATATACATTCAGATTAGTTGGTTCGGTACTAATAACGAAATCGGGACGGAATTTATCTTCTTCAATAATATATTTCCAGCAAAGGCCGTCGCAGTCTTCTTCCATCACGCTGGCCACCACCCAAACGGTAATGTCGTTTTGCAGACCAATTTCTTTCAGAATACGGCCAGCTGTAATTGCAGATGCAATACCGCCTTTCTGGTCAACGGTTCCGCGCCCATGAACAAAGCCGTCGGCGATGAGTCCGGAAAATGGATCCATATTCCAGTTTTCAGGATTTCCGACATCAACTGTATCGATATGACCGTCGATGGCAAGTACTTTTTTTCCTGATCCGACACGGCCGAGCACGTTTCCAAGTCCGTCCATTTTCACTTCATCGAATCCGGCCTCTTGCATCTGACGCATGACTTCTTCCTGTACGGCTTTTTCATCACCGCTGAGCGATTTGATTTTCACCAGCTTAGAAAGATTCTCAGCTGTGTAGTCTTTGTACTGCGCTGCTTTTTCGTTGATGATAGCAGCAAGTTCTTTTTTATTCATATCATTAGGATTAATTCAGATTCAAAAATAGCCTGCAAAGATACGAAACCCTAATATATTTTATGTATTAAACAAAGTTAATCCATCATAAGCATTTGTGAAAATAAACCTAATGTCTCATTTTCAATTAGTTGTATTTCGATTAGAAATATATATTAAATTTAGCACTGTAATATTTTGATTTTGGCAGGAAAATTGTAAATTTGAACGCTTAATCTAAAACAAACTCTTATGAAAAAAACTTTATTTTTCGTGATGATTCTTTGCATGTTTGGCCGTTTTGGCTATTCACAACCAGTTGAAGAAGGAAACATTTTGATTGATGCTTCTTATGGCTGGCCAAATTTGTGGACTTCAGTTTTTAAAACTGCAGTTACCGATTCCTACAGTACCGATGTTAAAGTTGGCTCCATTGGACCATTGAGTGCACAATTTGAGTACATGGTATCTGATAAAATTGGTTTTGGACTAATTTTCGGCTATTCGAATTCCAGTGTCTCTTATAAAGACATTGACTCGGGTTATTATTATGATCTTTCTGTGCCGCGGGTTAGATTTATGCCTAAGTTTTCTGTCCATTTCGGTCAGTCTGATGTTTTCGATCCGTATTTTTTAATTGCTGCGGGTTATGGATCCCACACATATAAGTATGAGTCTGATGATCCAGATTACACTGGATTCGAAGTAGCAGGGATATCACCAATTGCTTTCAGACTTGCTTTTGGTGGACGATATTTTTTCAGCGATGTCATCGGTGCAAAATTTGAAATTGGACTTGGAGGTGGTGGATTGCTTGAATTTGGTGTTACAGCCAAGTTTTAATCGGGCAAAAAACTGAAAAAAATGTAGAAATTTCAATAGGCTGCCAGAAATGGCAGCCTATTGTTTTATATTTGTCAACGAAATTTCAAAAAGGGTATTATGGCAAAGAACTTATATAATCCATATCGCAAAGTCGAGGGCTACAATTGCTTTGGTTGTTCACCTGGCAATCCGATCGGGCTGCATCTTACATTTATTGAAGAAGGTGATGAGATTATTTCTGAATGGACTCCGGATGAAAATTACACAGGCTGGACCGATGTGCTGCACGGAGGCATTCAGGCCACAATGATTGATGAAATTGCCAGTTGGGTAGTCTTTACAAAGCTCAAAACAGCTGGAGTCACCAGAGAAATGACTGTAAAATACCGTAAATCTGTAATGGTTTCAGATGGGAAAGTTATTTGTCGCGCCAGATTGAAGGAAGTGAACAGATCGCTTGCTACAATTGATGTTCAGCTGTACTCGAAAGATATTTTGCGAGCCGAAGCGAAGTGTGTATATTATGTATTTGGTGAAGAAGAAGCAAAAAACAAATTTCTGTATCCGGGAGCCGATGCGTTTTATTGCCAGACCTGATATTCCCAGGGATAGCCATTTTTCCGGACATCCTTTTTTGCAGCTTTTATCAGATTTGCGTAGTATTTATCCGCTTTTTTTATTTTATTCAGTCGTTTTTTGACCTGATCTACATTGACTTTATCTTTAGAAATACCGATATAAAACAAATAGTTTTTTATTTCTTCGTAAAACATATTCAAGTCATTGCACCAGAACGCTTTTTGCAAATAAATATAGTCCGCCCGGGGGTTGAGTTCCAGGATGCTATTAAGGTCACGGATAGCCTCTCTGATTTCACCACGGGCATAATAGATGTTGCTGCGCAGAAAATAGTTCCGTTCCGATCCGGAAATTTTGATCGCTTCACCAACAGACTCAATGGCACTATCGTATCTTTTTTTCTTGTAATAGACCAATGCCTGAGAATAATACAACTTATCACTTTTCGGGTTTGAAGACAATCCGCGCTCGATATCATCCAGTGCTCTTTCGAATTCGTTGATCTTCAGATAAAGATTAGCCCTTTCGTTCAATAGATTTTCATCCGAAGGGTTGCTGCGGATTTCAGAAGAAAGATCATCAATGTCTTTGTAGATGCTTGAGCTGGATTCTTTGACAGGATCGGGCATAGCCATTTGCTGCGCGTGACTGCGACAGAACAGAACAACAAAAAAAACCAGAAGAATGCTGTAGCGTTTCTTCATTGTTGAAAACTTGACTCTTTAGGTTATACCCTTTATTAAATTATTAGAGGTCAATGCACTGCTAAAAGTTTAAAAGTTGAAAACTTTTTCCTAAAGTCTGAACGCACCAATCTATAAGCAAAATACCTATCTTTGCCGTAGATATTCAATTTATGACATCAGACAGGAAAATTCTCATTCTCGATTTCGGGTCCCAATACACACAATTAATTGCCCGCAAAGTACGCGAGCTTAATGTTTTTTGTGAAATCAAACCATGGTCAACTTCATTAATTGATGATCCGGACATTTGTGGTATCATTCTCAGTGGAAGCCCTTTCTCTGTGCGTGATGCCGGTTCGCCGAATCCCGATTTGTCGAAAGTCAGAGGCAAATTGCCTGTTTTGGGTGTTTGCTATGGCGCTCAATATCTTGCATCGGTTTCTGGTGGCGAAGTATATCCCAGCAAAAGTCGTGAATACGGCAGGGCCAATCTGATTTCGGTTGAAGAAAATTCTTTAATGCATGGTATTCTGACAGGCTCTCAAGTCTGGATGTCGCATGGTGACACCATAATGGCGGCTCCGGAAAAATTCAGAATTATCTGCAGCACCAACGATGTGAAAATTGCGGGGTATCAGATCGAAGGCGAAAACACTTTTGGAATCCAATTCCATCCTGAAGTGTATCACAGCACCGATGGTCAGAAATTGTTATCGAATTTTCTTGATATTTGTGAATGCAAGCGTGATTGGACTCCGGAATCATTTGTGCAGACCACCGTGGCCGAGCTCAAGGAAAAAATTGGTGATGAAAGCGTGATAATGGGTTTGTCGGGTGGTGTTGACAGTACTGTTGCAGCCACATTGCTCCATCAGGCAATCGGCGGCCGGCTTCATGGAATATTTATCGATAATGGTCTGTTGCGAAAAGCTGAATTTGAGCAGGTAATTGAAATTTACAACACGCTGGGATTGAATGTTACAGGCGTCAGAGCGGGAGAGCGTTTTCTTGGAAACATGAAAGGCGTTTCAGATCCAGAAACAAAAAGAAAAATCATCGGAAAAACCTTTATTGAGATATTTGAAGAAGAAGCAGCCAAAATAGAGGGCGCGTCATGGCTTGGTCAAGGCACTATCTATCCGGATGTGATTGAGAGTATTTCTGTAAATGGTCCTTCGCAGACCATCAAAAGTCATCATAATGTTGGAGGACTTCCTGACAAAATGAAACTAAAAATTGTCGAACCGTTGCGTCTGCTTTTCAAGGATGAAGTTCGCCGGGTAGGTAAGACGCTGAATATTCCGGACAAAATGTTGTCGCGACATCCTTTTCCGGGACCAGGATTGGGAATTCGGGTACTGGGCGAAGTCACAGCTGAACGCGTTCGTGTTTTGCAGGAAGCTGACGACATTTTTATCTCGAAACTTCATGAGACTGGCTTATATTCCGAAGTCTGGCAGGCATTTGCCGTGCTGCTTCCGGTGAATTCAGTCGGAGTGATGGGCGATGAGCGGACTTACGAAAATGTTCTCGCCATCAGAGCCGTAACTTCGGTTGACGGAATGACTGCTGATTGGGCGCACTTACCCCATGAATTTCTTTCTTCCGTTTCTTCGGAGATTATCAACAAAGTGCGAGGCATCAACAGAGTCGTTTATGACATCAGTTCCAAACCACCAGCCACCATTGAGTGGGAGTAGGTGAGGCTCAATTGGTATAAAGTTTGTAAATTGCGGCCGCTATGCGAAAAGTAAGTATTATTATTTTCCTGATTTTTGCCGGATTCTTGTCGGAACAGGCCTATGCACAGGTACCAGTGACTAAATCCACTGAAATTCAAATCATTGATGGTAAAACATTTTATATTCATGAAGTTCAGAAAGGTCAGACCCTATATTCAATATCAAAGGTCTATCAGTGCACGGTTGATGAAATAAAATCTACCAATCACATTAAAGATAATTCACTTCAGGCCGGATATCTGCTGAAAATTCCGACACAGGATAATAAAATCAGTGAAACAGACATTCTAAACACAAATGCCGGAAATATAGAGAGTGCCGAATACATTATTCAGCGTGGAGAATCGTTGACTGTGATAGCACAGAAACATAATACCACAGTCGAAAATATTCGGAAAATGAATCCGGGAATTGGTGATAATATTTCGATCGGACAAACAATCAGAGTTCCGGTTATTTCAAAGCCAATCCCAGTTGATTCTGCGCTCTACCACACAGTTTCCAAAGGAGAAACCCTATTTGGAATAGCGAAGAAATACCTACTGCGATTGAGCGAAATCAAAGCAATGAATCCGGGTTTGACCGAGACTCTTTCGATTGGACAACAAATTATTGTAGGATATAAAAGCGATGAAGTTGGTTTGATAAAAACAGATTCGACCTGCAATTGCGAGAATCCTAAAAAGCTAAATGAATATAATGTTGCACTGCTGATTCCCTTGTATCTCGACAGGGGCAGTTTTAAAGATTTCAACAAAGACCGGCACGACGAAAACGAGTGGTACCACAATGTGTCCTTTAGTTTTATTCAGTTTTACGAGGGATTAAAATTTGCGCTTGACACTTTGAAATCAAGTGGCATGAATGTAAATCTTCATGTTTTTGATCTGGATGATTCAGATGCAAAACTAAATAAGGTCCTGAATGATCCTGCCATGAGAAATATGCATCTGATTATTGGTCCTTTTCTCGGGAAACACATTGACACCATTAGTAAATTCAGCTACGAGAATAAAATTCCGATGGTCAATTGCTATCTTTCAGGTCAGACTGAGCTGCAAGAGATCAATCCATACTTCTTCAATCCAATTACCAGCGTTGAATTTCAGATGAAAGGCCTCGCCGATTTTTTCAAAGCTGAGCGGTCGGAATCCAATGTAATTATTGCCTACCAGCAAGGCGGATTTGAAGAAAAAGCTGCGTTGATGCTTGATTCATTTCTCAAAGCAAATAGTTATCCCTCCTGGAAACTTGTCAATATTACCGAGTCGGGCCTAAAAGGAGCCACCGGACAATTTGTTGGCGGAAAGCGCGAAAATATTCTTGTTATGCTGGCCAGCGGAGAGCTTTATGTTGAAAACATTATACGTTCGCTGAATGAATACAAGGACAAATATTCAATTTCGCTGTATGGTTTACCGTCGTGGCTAAATTACGAAGTGCTCGACCTTGAATTCCTTGAATTTCAGAACACCCATTTTTTCAGCAGTTCATTTACGGATTTCGAAAACGAGGATGTACGAGATTATGCAGAACGTTTTCAAAAACGCTATAAAGCCGATCCCGAGCGACTTGCATATGCAGGCTATGATCTGGGACTTTATTTCCTGTCGGCACTGAACAATTATGGTCCGGATTTTTACAAATGCATTGACAAGCATAAAGCGCCAATGCTGGCCACTGAGCTGAATTTCAGCTTTTCGCCCGCAGACGGATTTCGCAACACCTATATATCCATCTATAAAATGAAGGATTTCCAGTTGTGGAAAGTAAAGTGATATAAGATTTGAGATTTTAGATCTTAGATTTGAGATATCAGATTTTTGATTTGATTGACGATTTTAATGAATGATGATACGGAAAATCACTTCAAATCACGATAATTATCGCGAGGTATATCAAAAATCTGATCCGCCGCGGCGGACGCAAATCAAAAATAGATTCCCCTGAATTTTTCGAAGAATTCTTTAAACAACACTGGGTTGCATGCGATTATCTCTTTGTTGAAAACATAGCCATCGCTGCCGCTGAAATCTGTAACAACACCGCCAGCTTCCTGCACAATCAGAGCTCCTGCCGCTACATCCCAGGGGTTCAACCCAAATTCGAAAAACCCATCCATACGCCCGGCGGCAGTATAAACCAGATCCACAGCCGCACTGCCGAGTCGTCTTAATCCATGCGTATGCCTGATGGAATACCTTATGAAATCCATGTATTGGTCAATCTTCTCAAAATCATGATAGGGAAACCCAGTTGCCCAGAGCGAATCCTTCATGGCGGCCGTGTTGGTTACCCGAATTGGCTGTCTATTCAGAAAAGCACCTTCACCTTTCACCGCATGAAAGATTTCGTTCAGGTTAGGTTCGTGCACGACGCCAGCATATAACTCACCGTTTCTCATCAAGCCAATACTTACACTATACAGTGGAATTCCGTGAATGTAATTGGTTGTCCCGTCAAGCGGATCAACGATCCAGGTCCATTCGGACCCGGTGGCTTTTTCACCGCTTTCTTCTGCCAGGAACGCGCTGCCAGGGATTATCATACTCAAATCATTAAGTAGCATTTCTTCGGATTGCTTATCGACAAAAGAAACAAAATCGTTAAGACCTTTTGATTCGACATCGCTTTTCTGCAGTTTTTTGACTGAATCCAGCTGAAATGATCCAGCGCGCGATGCGGCCTGAATGATGGATTCGACAAGGGAATTGTTTGGAGACATTAGGGATGTTTGTGCAAAAGTAGGGAAAAGGATGAAATATTTTTTATTTTATGCGAAAATGTGAAAAATAAATCACACTTTTGCATAAAAATGTTTTCCATTTCCGATTTCCTAAACCTCCCGGCAAACTCCAGGAAACAGCTTCTGAAGCAGCTCCAACATGCACATAAAGGTCAAGAAAGTAGTCAAGCGCACAACCAAAAGCCCGATATTTCTTGTCCCTTTTGTCAATCAAAAAAGTTCAGCCACAACGGTCATGGTCCAACAGGTAAATCAAGATACAGATGCAAAAAGTGTCATAAGACATTTTCAGAGACAACCGGAACTCCAATTCACGCAATCAAGCTTCCGGGAAAATTCATTCACTTTTTTCAAGTGATGAGTGATGGGTATCAGACGTTACACAAGATGGCTGAAATAACCGGCGTTACAGTCTCGACGGCCTTTCAATGGCGGCATAAAATCTTAAGTGCGATGAATGCCTCGGTAAAAAAGTATGATGGCATAACAGATTTCAACCCAGGGCTTGTAGCCTTTAGCAGAAAAGGACTTAAAAATCACAAACAGAATATTAAGGAATCTTCATTAAGTGCTAATGTTTTGGCAGTGGCGGATTACAGTGACAATTCGGAATTGACGTTGTTGAGTGTTGGCTCATTGAGGCCAGTTGATTTTCCGGCTGCATTGGACGAAAAGCTTAAAGGTAATGCGATTGTCATTGCGCCCTGGAACAGGCCTGTTTATGAATTTTCCAAAACCAAAAATCTCGGATTTACTTTATTCAAGCCCGAGTTGCCGTTTAACCGCTTTGATGTAAGGCAGGCCGACAAGCTACACAAGGAACTTGATACTTATATCAGAAAAAGTATGAGAGGTGTTTCTACAAAGTATTTGCAGGCTTATTCTATGTGGATTATAAGAATCGCAGGAATAAAAAAATCAAAACAGGATGATTGGACAAGAATATTGCAGAATCAGTCGGCATGGGGGCGTTATGTAAACAGAGAAGAGCTTTTTATGTCATTCATGAAAAGCAGAGCTGATGCTGAATATATCAGAGCTTCAGGCAGAGAATGGAAAAGCGCTGGGAAATACGTTGTCAATTAGATATTTCACTAAGGACGTACTCGTTGTTTTGTGAAACAGATGATAGTTTTACAGGTCGGATTTCATTTTCCTTCATCGCAGTTTCATCCACCGCACATTTAATATAGTTATCAGTAAATCCGAATCTCAGTCCGTTTTTGCGGGTTCCTTCAGCCAGCATAGGGCGTATTGTTCCGAGGTTTTTCCTGAAGAAAATTTGTTGTTTGTCAAGACCAAGCTCAAGCAGTTTTGTTACGCGCTGTCTGATTACGTGCGGATGTACATGGTCAGGATACAGACTGGCTTTGGCCAGTGGACGGTCGCTGTAGGGGAAAACGTGCAGATAGCTTATTTCAAGCGACTTTATAAAATTGTATGTTTGCTCAAATTCTTCATCGGTTTCGCCCGGGAATCCGGTAATAACATCGGCGGCTATGCAGGCATGCGGTATTTGCTTCTTGATTGTTTCGGCACGATCGCGAAAAAGTGCGGTATCATAACGACGGTGCATACGTTTCAGTGTGTCATCGCAGCCACTTTGCAGCGGCAGGTGAAAATGGGGCATAATAATTTTGGATCCGGCGACCAGATAAATGATTTCTGGCGACATCAGCTCCGGTTCGGTACTGCCAAGGCGTATTCTGACATTGGAGCATTGTTCATCGATGGCCTTCAGCAGTCCAAAAAAATTTGCATTGTTATTAAGTCCGAAAGTGCCGATGTTGACGCCTGTTAATATTATTTCGCGAAATCCTTTGGAGACAATCTTTTCAATATCGCTCAGGACGCCGGAAATGGTGTTGCTTGTACTCCTTCCACGTGCATAGGGAACGGTGCAATAGGTGCAGAAGTAGTCACAACCGTCTTGAATCTTGAGAAAACTGCGTGTGCGTTGTTCGAGGCTGTATGCACTTTGAAATGTTTCAGTAGTATCATTTGATACTATGTTATCCGTCAAAAGCTCAACCAGATTCATTTTTTGCGAATGATTAACAATTAAATGTTTCCGATCGGCAAGGATTTCCATTAATGGCTTCGCATTAACATCGGCCATGCATCCTGTTACTGCCACTGCGGCATTCGGAGCTGATTTCATGAGCTTTGACAAGGTTTGTCTTGTCTTCATTTCAGCAACAGCAGTAACAGCGCAGCTATGCACAATAATCCAATCGGCTTCGGCTGATTGTTTTGTCTGTTGAAATCCGGCATCAGTAAAAGCCTTTACCAGCGCTGAAGATTCTGCAAAGTTGAGTTTGCAGCCCAGTGTGGTAATGTAAAAACAGAGAGGTGGGTGTCCGGACATGTCTGTTATTGGTATTTGAAAAGAATGATTAGTTTTGCAAAATTAACCAATTTAGTCTTGTTATGAATAAACTTGCAGTAGTAGCTTTTGGCGGCAACGCATTGCTCCGGGGAGATCAGAAGGGAACCTATGCCGAACAGGTTGCCAATGTAACAGCCACTTGCGAAAACCTTGTGGATCTTATTAAGCAGGGATTTGATATTGTTATTGGTCACGGAAACGGACCTCAGGTAGGGAATGTGCTTTTGCAGCACGATGGCGGTGAGGAAAAACATGGAATTATTGCCCAGCCTATGCATTTCTGTGTAAGCGAAACACAGGGTTCCATTGCTTATCTGATTGAACAGCAATTACAGAATGTGTTGAGAAAACATGGTCTGAAGAAAAATATTCTCTCATTGGTTACACGCGTTGTTGTTGATAAAAACGACACCGCTTTTCAGAATCCGACCAAGCCGGTAGGGCCATATTACACAAAAGAACAGGCCGATAAACATGGCGTAGAATACGGCTGGGTTTTTCAGGAAGATCCGCGTGGCCGTGGATACCGCAGGGTTGTAGCTTCTCCAAAACCGGTTGACATTGTCAATTGGGAAATTGTTGAACGTCTCGCCCGTGAAGGCAACATCGTTATCACCGTTGGTGGGGGTGGCATTCCGGTGATTGAAGACGAAAACGGCGATATGCATGGAATTGATGCAGTTATTGACAAAGATCTTGCATCTGCAACATTGGCGTGTAAAATCAAAGCCAACGATTTTTACATTCTTACAGATGTTTCGAATGTGTATATCAATTTCCACAAGCCAGGTGAGCAGAAACTGGAGACCATTTCGGTTCCGGATATCGAAAAGCATCTGACCGACGGACATTTCACCGAAGGCAGCATGGCACCTAAGGTACGTGCCTGTATTATGTTCGTGAAAAATGGTGGTAAAGAAGCGATCATTACCGAAGCTACACAATTGAAAAATTCAGCAGCCGGAACCAAAATAATTGCTTAATTTAGCGGCAAATTAAAAAATCAAACGTATGAACTGCACTAAATGCAATGCTGAATTAAAACCTGGAGCCCGTTTCTGTCATGTATGCGGATTTGACATGCAATCAGCTCCTGCAGTAACTCCCGTAAACCCAACTCAAACACAAAATACTATGGAACAAAACACAAACCCAACACCTCCACAGCCTACTGCTCAATCTCCGTTTGTTAGTAGGATTATTGGAATTTTGACAAAGCCTAAATCAGAATGGTCATTAATTGAAAAAGAAACTCCAAATCAAACGAAATTATTCACCGAGTATGTTCTCCTTCTAGCCCTAATTCCTGCAGTTGCAGCATTTATTGGTTATGGTTTGATTGGGATTAATTATGGATGGATTAAGGTTAGTGGCGTTAGTTGGGGATTAGGAATGGCTATCAATTCTTACTTAACCTCAATTATTAGTGTTTTTGTTACATCTTTTGTAATTAATGCACTTGCACCAAGCTTTGGTGTCCAGAAAAATTCAGGAAGAGCCTTTCAACTTGTTGTTTTTTCAATGATTCCAATGTGGGTTGGTGGTATTTTCATGGTATTACCAACTCTTGCTATTATTAGCTCCCTCATTGGCATATATTCTTTGTATCATTTATACATTGGCCTTGATTTCACAATGAAACCAACTACTGAGAAAAAAGTTGGGTATTTTGTTGTTTCTTTACTTGTTCTGATTGTTGTTTACATAATTATCGGATACATTTTGGGAATTACAATTGGTAGAATTTTTGAGCCAGATGAATTGAGAGGTCTTCGCGAATTAAATAGGATGTTTAACTAGAGTCAAAGCACTTATTTATGAAAGCCCACGAATACGCATTCTGTCCGGAGTGCGGAAACAAACTGGAGGGGGACGAGTTTTTGTGCCCCTCTTGTGGTTTTAAACTGGCAGAAAGACCGCCGGTAGCACCGCCTCCCGCACCTCCTGTAGCTCCGCCCAAGGTTGAGCAACAGGTTCCGCCCGTGGCTCCGCCACCTGTAACACCGCCACCAGTGATTCAGCAGACTCCATCGGTGCCACCTGTCACAACTCCGCCGCCGGTTAGTCAGCAGACTCCTCCAGTAATGCAAACACCGCCGCCTCCTGTAAATCAACAGGCCTCGCCGGTTATGCCTCCACAGCCCAAACCTCAACCAATAACCTACCAGCCATCTCCGCAGCAGCAATATGTGCCGCCAAAAAAGAAATCAAAAGCATGGCTCGTGATTTTACTTATAGTGCTGGGCGTTATTCTCGTTGGAGGTGGAGTAGGAGCTTTTCTGATTTACAACGGCACGCTTCCGAAAGACAAAGTTTCGTTTTTGCCTGAAAGTGTTCTTGAAATGCTCACTCCGGCCAATAAGAAATCAGACAGCAGCACAACTGTTGTTGCTCCGAAACAGACATTCTATGTCACATATTCCTACGGACTGATTAATAACAAAAAGGTGGTCATCATTTCATCAGTAATGGATCCGGCAAATTCAGCTAAATCCAATGCAGCCGGTGCTGAAACAGCCTTTCTGGAATTCGCCCGCATCAATTATTCCAAGGATTATTTCCATCTGACCAAGAACATGACGACCAAAACTTTCAACGATCGCAAAAAAGCGCTCGATGAAAGAGATAACATCAAAAAGGACTTTGAAAAGAAAGGCTATGAACTTCGCCTGATGGAAGTTCAATACTCTGTAAATTAATACCGAATTATGGCATTTAATCTGAAAAACAGAAATTTTCTCAAACTGCTGGATTTCACTCCACAGGAAATTAAATTTTTACTCCAGCTCTCAGCAGACCTCAAGAAGGCAAAATACGCCGGAACCGAAGTCCAGAGACTGAAAGGCAAGAACATCGTTCTTCTTTTTGAAAAAGACAGCACACGTACCCGTTGTGCTTTCGAAGTGGCAGCCCTCGATCAGGGTGCTCACGTAACTTATCTTGGCCCCAGTGGCTCGCAGATTGGTAAAAAAGAATCGATGAAGGACACCGCCCGCGTTCTTGGACGTATGTACGATGGTATCGAATACCGCGGATATGCACAGGAAATTGTAGAAACCCTTGGTAAATATGCCGGTGTTCCTGTCTGGAACGGACTTACCACCGAATTTCACCCAACTCAGATTCTGGCTGACTTCCTCACCATGATGGAACACACCGACAAACCGCTGAACAAAGTGGCTTTCTGCTACATGGGCGATGCCCGTAACAACATGGGTAATTCACTCATGGTTGGTGCAGCCAAAATGGGAATGGATTTCCGTGCTTGCGCTCCCAAAAGCATCTGGCCGGAAGAAGGTCTGGTGGCTAAATGTCGCGAAATAGCCAAAGAAACCGGAGCGAAAATCACGCTTACCGAAAATGTTGAAGAAGGCGTGAAAGGCTGCGATTTTCTTTATACCGATGTTTGGGTTAGCATGGGCGAACCTGCAGAAGTGTGGGCTGAACGCATCAACTTACTGAAGCCTTATCAGGTGAACAAAAAAGCGATGGATCTCACTGGAAATCCAAATGCAAAATTCATGCATTGCCTCCCGGCTTTCCACAACCGCGAAACTGCTGTTGGTGAAGACATCTTCCAGAAATTTGGCATTGAATCTATGGAAGTGACCGAGGAAGTATTTGAATCTCCCGCTTCTATCGTGTTCGACGAAGCTGAAAATCGTCTACACACTATCAAAGCTGTGATGGTTGCCACACTGGCATAAGTCGCAACAAAACTTGCATTTAAGCCCGCCTGTTTGGTGGGCTTTTTTTGTGCCCGATTGTTCGGTCTTCCAAATTCAAATGAGTTTGCAGTGAACGCATTCCCAGTTTTCTCCGATTTTTCATTTCTGGACACAGCTTCTCAGACTGGGCGTCCACGGCTTTGTTTGAAATCGGCTTTAAGCTGATTTATTTTATACAAAAGTGTGATTTTGAAAACACACTTTTGTATAAAAATAAAAATTTTATATGTTTGAAATACAATGTAATAACACAACAATGCGTCGAATAATTCATTAGTTTTGTTCCACTAAAAACAAGAAAATACATTAGATGCTCACGTTGGTCCGGAAGCCCGACGAGCATAAAATGTGATAATCGAACCGACAATAAAACGCACAATGCCGATTTATCCGATCGCCATCGCCAATTTGAATTATTAGGTTCAGCAAAATGAAGAGGAGTTGCACTTTAAAAAAAGTGGCAAGCGTGCGAACTTTAGAATATAGGTTGAATTGACCTTCGATTCAAAGAGTCAATGATTGAAGTCTCGAAAAATAAACGTTTCTTAAAATTTCAGCGCCATCTGCCGGTCGCTATTTTTTCGACCAGGTTTCTTTGTATATGAAAATTCTTTCATCGTCAATGCATCGGCAACGGTGAAGGTACTGCCTCCGATAAAAACAATGTCGTTGTTCGAGGCATTACCGATAGCGGCATTCACTGCAGCTTCTACTGTGTCATATGCACTTCCTGATATCCCAGTCTTACGGGCTTTCGTCAGTAATTGTTTTGCATCAAATCCGCGTGGGACCGATGGTTTGCAGAAATAGTATTTAGCATTTGGCGGAAATAATTTCAGCATTGCTTCATGGTCTTTGTCGTCGACCATGCCAATCACCATGTGTAATGTCTGGTATGAAAGCGATTTCAGCATGTTCGAAATGCTTGTAATTCCATCAGCGTTATGACCCGTATCCATGATGATGGCTGGCCTGGAGCCAAATACCATCCAGCGTCCACGCAGGCCGGTATTGTCAATCACGTTTCGGATTCCTTTTCGGATATGCTGAATATACAGTTTGAATCCAGCTTTTCGAAGTTGAACTGCAGCTGCAATTACAGTCTTCAGATTTTTTATCTGATAACTTCCTGCCAGTGGCGATTCGAAGATGTGCTCCTGTTCATCAATGCCGGCACGAATCCGAAGTACGGGTGGAACCAGTGTATGAACATCAGTTTGAGTAAATATTTCTTTATCCGCAAAAATGATTTCCGAAGTATTTTTTTTTGCAGCATCAATAAAAACTTTCCTGGTTTCACTTTGTGTTTCACCGATGATAACAGGGACTCCAGGCTTAATTATTCCCGCTTTTTCCTGTGCTATTTTCTCCAGGGTATTACCAAGAAACAGCGTGTGATCAAGTCCGATATTGGTGATGACTGACAATTCTGGCGAAATCACATTGGTGCTGTCAAGGCGGCCACCCATGCCGGTTTCGATAATGGCAATGTCAATTTTCCGGTCCGAAAAATATTGAAAACAAAGTCCGACCGACATCTCGAAAAACGATGGCTTTAGTATATTGAGAAACGTACTGTTTTTCTCAATGAAAGTTGCTACATATGATTTTTCAATCATCGTCCCATTTATGCGGATACGCTCTCTGAAGTCGGTCAGGTGGGGCGATGTGTAGAGTCCGGTTTTGTAGCCGGCTTCCTGAAATATCGAAGCCAGATAGTGCGAAACACTTCCTTTGCCGTTTGTACCTGCAATGTGGATGCTTTTAAATTTGTTCTGCGGATTATTCAGATGGTCGAGCAGGGCAATGGTATTGTCGAGATTGGCCTTATAGGCAGCGCTTCCAACCCGCTGAAACATCGGCAGGGCAGACATGATGTAATTTAATGCATCGCTGTAAGTTGGTTTCCCGGACATGATTGAATATCAGAAGCGAAGCGATATTCCAAAACTTGGCATCAACGGAAGCTGATTTACACGTTCGTTTGTGATGCGGTCGAAATAAAACACGTTGTCGCGATCATAAATATTTGTGACCGAAAGATTGGCTTCAAGCTTTGTTTCTTCGCTTAGGTAGAAAACTCGCTTAGCACTGAAATCAAGACGGTGATAGTAGGGCAGTCTGCCGGCATTGTAATTATCATACAATACTCCAAGTTCTTCTTCAGCAGTAAAAATGTCGGTGTCAAGACCATCTGTGAAATTGACGGAAGGATAAAAACCAGCATTCTGGGTGAATGGAAATCCTGATCCCAGATTCCAGCGGAAGCTTATTTCCCATTTATTGAATTCACCGAAGCGATACGAAGCAACAAGATTCGCATTGTGACGACGATCGAAGTGTGGTGTATAATTGATGATGCCGTCGTAGCGATGAATGAACCCGAATGAATAAACACCCCACAAATACAAATGATTGCTGTTGTATTTTACCGAAAGATCGGCGCCTTCTGCATTGCCATTTTCAATAATGAAATCCTTTTTCAGATAGTCTGGCTTGTCGTAATACTCTCCAATATCATCGTAAACCTTATTTCGGTTCATATTGGTGAGTTGCGAGAAATTCTTGTAATAGAATTCAAGATTGAATGTCAATGTTCGCTGCCTGGTGTTGTCCTTCGATAAATCAAAAGCACCGAATTCAAAACCAAAAATGGCGTGCTGTGCTTTCTGCAGTCGCGATGTCACTTCTTTTCCATCGAATTCATCCTGCAGATTATCGGGGCCGGATAAAAATCCGTAAAAAAGATTTACAACATCACGGTCCGAAGATGCTGATATAAGATTTTGCGAATATAGACCTCCGGCGGCTTTGATCCTGAATTTTCTGGCCATATTGTATTTCACAGCCAGCCGTGGCTCAGGCGAAAATTCGGACAGACTTGGATACGCATGAAGACGGAATGATGGTTCAATAATAAATGAACTGTCAATAATAGTTTTATACTTTACATAGCCGGCAAACTCAGTAGTGTTGTCTTGTTGTGTAATAAGTCTGCGGGCGCTGTTGTAAAATGAAAGATCGGTGTTGAACCCGAGCATTTCAATTCCATATTTTACATCGGTGTTTTTTCCGGCAAAATATGTAAACGTCAGGGCTATGTTGAAACCATTAATAGATGAAGTTTTTGGAAGATTTGTCTGATCAGTCAACATGAGTTTGTAGTCGGAATAGGCCAGAATACCTTCGATCAAAGTTGGGGATGATCCTGGAATGATTACAAAGTTGGTGCCACCGCCATTGGCATCCCATGCGAAGTTGGCGATTGAACGGTAGGTCACATCATCGGAAAAATTAAACCCGAAAAAATTAATTCTTGATCCGTTGTCAGTGGCAAGACTGATCTTTCCGTAAATGTCGCGGAAATCAAATGGCAGCCCTGCCGTATCAATGTAATTGTAGAAAATTTTCGAACTCTCGCTCAGGTATGAATTTTTTGCTGCAATAACAAAAGACGAATTGAAACCTTTTCCTTTGTCTTTTACGATGGGGCCTTCAAACACAAGGTTGGCTCCAAATGGATTGGCAAGAAAAACGCCGCTGTATTTCTTTTTATTCCCATCGCGGGTTGTAATGTCCATTACCGATGAAATGCGTCCGCCATATTCGGCACCAAAACCACCGGTGTAAACATCAACATTACGAATGATTTCGGTTTCGAAAACAGAAAACAAACCAATGCTGTGAAACGGATTGTAAACCACCATTCCGTCCAGCAATACTTTGTTCTGAATGCTTGATCCACCGCGGATATACAGCTGTCCGCCCTGATCTCCGGTGGTAATGATTCCAGGAATATTGGTGATATACTGTACAATATCGGGTGATCCAAACATGGGTACTTGTTTGATCTCGATAGGTGTCACTGTTTCCTTACTGATTAATGTCTGCGTGGTATCATCACCGCGGTTGCCGATGATCTGAACTTCTCCAATAGTTCGTGCTCCCTTTTCGAGATAATACTTTTTGGTAAGCAGTTCGTTTCCTTTAATTGTGACAGTTTCACGCAAAGTGTCGTAACCGAGATAGGTAATCATTAGTTCATAGGTCCCGGGTGGAATCTGCATAATGGTGAAGTATCCGTTTATGTCGGTCGGGGATCCAAAGCTTGTTCCCTTGAGATACACATTAGTGAAAATAACTGGCTCACTGTTTCCTTTGTCATAAACAAAACCACGGATGGTTCCTTTTTGCGCAAAAGAGGCAAAGGTTATCAATGAGAGTGTCAGCAGTATTAATATTCTTTTCATTGGACGAAATTGGCTGGTTTTGTTTTTTGTCAGATATTTTTCACAAAGCACCGGCGGCGCTTATGCTGAATATGCTCGTAGTTTTTCCAGGTGGTAATAGCCTTGTTGTTGGATTCAAAAATTCCGGTTGTTTCAACGTACGGAACTTTGTATTTGAGCAATACTTGCTGAAGCTCGAAAATAAGCACAGCTGCAACACCCTGACTCTGTAATGCCGGATCGACGCCTGTTAGCAGCAGATCCATCTCAGTTGGGTGTTTGAGCGCGTGCAGGATATGGCGAAAACGAAACGGGAATAATTTACCATTGCATTTCTGCATGGCGCGCGACAAACTGGGCAAGCCAACAATAAATGCACGGAGTTCGTTGTTTTCATCTAAAACAACTTTGACGAATTCAGGATTAAGAAAACTGAAATACTTCTTAATGTAAAATGCTTTTGTAGGCTCATCAAATGCTGAAACATAGGGTAGTTCCTCGAATGCATGATTCAGCAATGTAAATAATTTATGTGCGTAGGGCAGCATTTCTTTTCTGCTGTTAAAGCCAACGACTTTAAGTTTGAAGCGGGTTTTTATCAAATCCACCATGCGCGTAGCCTTCTCCGGAATGTGATCATCGAGTTTCAGACGGAATTCGAGCCAGTCGTTTTCTTTTTCATATCCGCATTTCTCAATGTATTGCTGATAATAGGGATGATGATACACCGATGCAATCGAAGGCAAATGATCAAAGCCTTCAATCAGCAATCCCTGTAAATCGAGGTTGGTAAAACCCAGCGGTCCGTGAATCCGGGTGATGCTTCTGTCGCGCAGCCAGTTTTCGGCGGTGCGCAACAAAGCAGCAACAACCCCTGCATCATCAATCGCTTCAAGTCTCGAAAAACGTCCCAGTTTTTCACCGACTTTTTCGTTGTATTTGTGATTGATTATAGCTGCAATACGCCCGATGGTTTTGCCATTTTCCTCTGCTATCCAAAAGCATGAATCGCAGAAATTCATTGCAGGATTGGTGTCCTTGTTGAAAATCTTGTATTCATCTTTGATAAGTGGCGGAATCCAGTAAGAATTTCCTTTGTATAATTCAAACGGAAGCATGATAAATGCTTTCTGTTCGTTTCGGCTTTCTACTTTTTTTATGGTCATCATAAATGTACTATTTTGTAGATCATTTCACGCATTAGCTCACTTTCAGGTGTTAAACAGTCAACGCCTTTCGCTTTCAAATCATATGAACGAAGAAGCTTGAAAACATCAAGAACTTTTTTCATATTATAGAATGCAGCTGAATTTTTGTATTGATCAAGAAAAAATGGTTTCACACCCATCTCGGCAGCCAGAGCAGCACTGCCTTTTGAGTTTCCGAGTTGTAAATAGATAAATAATTTTTCAAAATACGAATACAGAATTCCAATCACAGCAAACAGCGATACCTCCTTCGTATTGGCCGCAAAATAATTTGCAATTTCAAGTGCTTTTGCTTTCTTATTGCTGGTAATGGCCGACTGCAATTCAAACACATTGTATTTTTTCGAAATCCCGATATTCGTCTCAACTACATCCATAGTGAGTGTTCCCCCTTCGGGCAAATTCAACATTACTTTGTCAAGCTCATTGGCAATTTTACTCATATCCTTGCCTAATGATCCTACAATGATCTGCGCAGTCTTTGGAGTGCAGACAATTTTTTTCTGCGAAAGATATTTAATAATCCAATCCGGCAACGCAGCTTCTTTTATCTCAGGAGATTCGAAAACCAGCACTGCTGCAGGGTTTTTGGCAAACAAGGTCTGAAGCCTTTTGCCAGCCTGTTTCTTGTAGCAGATAACTAAAATTGAACTGGGTTGCGGATTTGCAATATAAGCGGCCAGATGCTCAAATTCTTTATCTTTGACATCCTGCGCTTCTTTGAGAATAGCAACCTGATAATTACTCATCATCGGGAAGCACTTGAGCGTAGATACAAGATCGCTTATATTGGCATCGCGTCCGTAAATTACGGTCTGGTTGAATTCACGCTCTGCCGGCTCAAGAATGGAATTGGCCAAATGATTCGACACCACATCAATCAAATAAGGCTCAGCTCCGTGCAGAAAATACACGGGTCTGAAAACTTTTTTATTGACTTCATTTATAATGTCGGTGTGGGTCATCTGTTTGGATTGTCGTTGTCGAATAACAGGTGTTTCACCGATACGCTATTGTTGATGAGGAGCTGCAGGGCGCCAATTCCAATCTGCAGATGATCTTCCACATAATTTTCGTTTACAGTTTTGTCACTGACCGCAGTCTTGACTCCTTCCGACATCATTGGTTCATCGCTCACCAGCAACAATGCTCCTGTAGAAATATGATTATAAAAACCGGCTGAAAAAAGTGTGGCCGTTTCCATATCAACAGCTATCGCTCTTACTTTTATGAGATATTCCTTGAAAGCCTCATCGTGTTCCCAAACGCGACGGTTAGTGGTAAATACAGTACCTGTCCAGTAATCGTTGTGATGGTCACGCACCGAAGATGAAATTACCCGCTGCAATGCAAATGCAGGCAATGCTGGTACTTCAGGCGGAAAATAATCGTTCGATGTTCCTTCACCCCGTATGGCTGCAATTGGGAGAATCAAATCTCCGACTTTAGTGATTTTTTTTATTCCGCCACATTTACCAAGAAATAAAACGGCTTTTGGATTGATTGCGCCAAGCAGATCCATGATGGTAGCCGCATTGGCACTGCCCATTCCAAAGTTTATAATAGTAATGTTTTCAGCAGTGGCATTCGGCATGCTTCGATCGAGTCCGTCGACCGGAACATTGTGCATCTGCGCAAACAAATCTACGTATTGATTGAAATTTGTCAGCAGAATATATTCACCGAATTTATCCAATGGCAGTCCGGTGTAACGTGGAAGCCAGTTCTCAACGATTTCGGGTTTGGTTTTCATGCTTTTCTGTTTTTAATCAACTCGTTTGCTCATATTCACTAATTTTGCAAACAGGTTTCAACCAACAAAAATAACAATTTTAAGGTACATTTTTGCATGAACTCAAATATTGCCCTCAATCTTCCGCTTTTTAATTCCCGGATTCAAATTGTTGATGGTAATGATGCTATTTTTGATGAATTTCGTAAAAAGTGGGTGCGCTTGACTCCTGAAGAATGGGTCAGGCAGCAGTTTCTGATGTATCTGCACATTCATCTTGGCTACCCGGCAACTGCTATCGCGGTGGAAAAATCGCTCACCTATAATGGCATGACGCGTAGGCCCGATGCTGTGATCTCAGGCCGCAATGGGCTGATATTGATGGTCATCGAATGCAAGAAACCAGATGTTACCATCGATGAAAAAACTTTTCTGCAGGCTGCCACTTATACTTCGGTTTTAGGGAATGCTTATATTATGATTACCAATGGCTTATCGCATTTTGTCTGTAGGACAGATGCCGCTTCAAAAAAAATGCTTTTTCTGCAGGAAATTCCAGACTATGCAACACTCAATGGTTGATTTTTCGTTGAATGGGAAATTAGTCTGTGGCTGATTTTAATCAGTGTCCGGTAAAAAATAAAAATATTTTAAGGAAGATTTTTAAATCAAACTCTTCCCGCTCTGCACTATCAGTTTGATTGACCAGCGCGAAATGATGACTGCACCTGCCAGAGCACATGCTCCGTCGATCCAGATGATGTCCCATGTCATGGCAACTATCAAACCTCCAATAGCCAGAATGCTGGTGAGCGCATCTGCCAGAACGTGTAAATATGCGGCCTGCAGGTTATGATCTTTCTCTTCTTCGTGATCGTGACGAAGCAATATTGCACTGAGAATATTGATGGCAAGCCCGATACAGGCCACTAAAATGGCTTCGCGAAACTGAATGTCAACCGGATTATTGATGCGTTGAATAGCACCCCAGGCAATTCCAAAGGCAAACACAAGCAGCAGTAGCCCGCTGGTGTAGCCCGAAAGCGAAAGAATGCGGTCACCTTTGTCTTTATATTTTTCGATATGCGAAACTCTGCGGACAATGATGTAGGCCACCCAGCTTAATCCAATAGCCAGCACATGCGAACCCATGTGAATACCATCAGCAAGCAGCGCCATCGAATTCGTGATTACGCCGAAAACGACTTCTACCGCCATTGTTACTGCAGTCAGCAAAACAACAATCAGTGTTCTCTTCTCGTGTTTATGGAGATGCTTTTCATCCATAATGCAAAAATACAAAATTGCTCAATGCGCAACGCACAACGCGCAATGCGTCGGAAGTTGAAAGTTCATCAGGTTCACAAAGTTGAAAGGTGACGTATATTGCACACCGTTAACCGCACACCATTAACCATTAACCGATAACTATCAACCGTTAACTATTAACCGTTAACTACTCAATAATGATTTCATCCACAAAAATCCACGCTTTTCCACCTTTGCCTAAATGCCAGTCGGGGCACACTCCGTAATTCTTTGCAAACACCTTGATGTAACGCGCTTCTACTGGTTCGAAATCAAGCGGAAAATCCATCACGAAAGCTCCTAAATCTGTGTCTGGGACAGTGTGTCCGAGCGCGCCGAGTTTTGTGTAATTTACACCATCGAGCGAATAATAGTATTCAACACTGGTTGGCATCCAGATCCACGAGCGCGCTTCCTGTAAGCAGCCCAGTGTAACGCGGTGTACCATTTGTTTTTTGCCAAGATCAACCACTGCGGTGAAATCTGTTCCTTCATAGCCCTGCCAGCCGCCGGTTCGAAAATCTTCGCCACCGCGCTGCCCGTCAACAAGTCCGGATGGTCCGCCGGCAGTGTATTGCGAATTGTATGGCTGAAATAATTCAACATTAAGATGAATATTCTTTTTTATAACCTGCGTAAGTTCAGACAACGTTTGACCCACATTTCTGTACTCAACCATTGTTGTCTTCTTCATCTTCAATGGCTTTCTATATGGAGTCCATTGTTCACCCGGATGAATGCGATATTCCATATTACAACCGGTTGCTGAATGCAAGGTCATCATATTTTTTTTGGGGAACAATTTTCCATGAAGCAGAGTTGCAAATGGCATAGGATTTACCACAAGTCCGGTTATTGCAGAAAATGGTCTGTCGTCCGTGCTGGTGCCGCGATTGCCGGGTTTTGGACCCATTACAAATTTCAGTTCTCCGCCGAAAATAATATCGTCGTAAGAAATATAATTTTTATTGTATTGAACCCCGTTGAGAATAACCTGCTGAATGTATTTGTTTTCTTCGCTCAGACCAATGGTTTTGATTGAAAAGGAATTTCCGTTTTCGAGATGTATTGTTGCTTCGCGATGTTGCGGGGAGCCGAATACGAAATTTCCGTCGGCAGGATTTACAGGATAGAATCCGAGAGAGCTCAATACATACCATGCCGACATCTGCCCGCAGTCTTCGTTTCCGGAGAGTCCATCCGGAGTGTTTGAATACAAATTATTTAATATCGAATCACAATAATATTGTGTTTTCCAGGGCTGCGACGTCCATGCATACAGGTAGGCCATGTGGTGGCTGGGCTCATTTCCATGCGCATATTGTCCTATCAACCCTGTAATGTCGCTCTGGTCGCGGCCTGTAGTTGTGGGGTCGGCTTCGAACATTGAATCCAGTTTGTCGGCAAATATTTTTTCTCCGCCAAGCAAATCAATGTAACCGCTGACGTCCTGCGGGATGTAGAAGTTGTATTGCCAGCCATTGGCTTCGGTGTAATTGAATGTTACTTCGCGCGGATCGAATGGCGAAAGAAATGTACCGTTCGCTTTGGGAGCATGGAAGCCGTTTTCCGGATTAAATATGTTCTTGTACGACTGGGCTCGTTTTATAAATTCTATGTAAACCGGTTCGTTGCCAAGTTTCTGAGCTACCTGCGCAATACACCAGTCATCATACGCAAATTCAAGGGTTTTCGAAACGCTCTCCGATTCGCGATTTGAAGGTATGTAGCCACATTCTTTGTACACTCCGATTCCGCCCCTTGGCGTATTTGCTGTTTCCACCATCGCATTCAGCAACAGTTTCTGAGTGTCGGGATTTACGATGATGTCATTCATGATTGCAAATGAAATAACTGGAATGCTGTGATTTCCGATCATGCAGAAAGTCTCGTTAGCTGCAAATTCCCAGACAGGCAGCAACCCGGACTGATTGAATTGTTCAAGAAATGTAAGAACGTAATCGCGGGTGCGCTTCCTGTCGATTATGCTCATCAGCGGATGATATCCGCGATAAGTGTCCCAGAGCGAGAAAACAGAATAGTAGTCAAATCCTTCAGCTGTGTGTTTTTCAAAATCACGCCCGAGATAGGTGTTGTCAACATTGGTAAAAATAGTCGGCACAATCATGCAATGATACAACGCTGAGTAAAAAATTATTTTGTCGTTTTGATTTGGAGTTGAATATTCAATACGCCCCAGTTCCTTGTTCCACGCTTCGGTTGCCTGATTCAAAACCTTCTTGAAATTCCAATTTGGAATTTCAAGATTCAGATTATTTCGGGCATCTTCGACGCCTGTTGCTGACATTCCAACTTTCAGCAGGATAGAAGAAGATGTATCGGAAAGAAAAAGGACTGCTTTCAGGTTTGTTCCAATGGCAGTATTGATGCCGGTTTGCAATGTGTCGTTGAGATACAGAAACCTATGTCTTATCGGCTGAGACAGTTTAATAACAAAATAAAATTTCTGATTGTTCGCCCATGCCTTGCTGTAGCGCACACCGCTGATGGTGCTGTCGTTTTCAAATGTGATTTTCGAAAAGGTTACTTCATCGCGGTATTGCAGGTCAATCAGAATTTTATTTTTATTTTTCTCCGTAAAGTTGTACTGATGCATCCCGCAGCGGGCGGTGGCAGTCAGGGCAACATTGATTTGATTTTCTTCGAGCAGCACTTCGTAGTATCCCGGAGATGCATCTTCGTACCGGTGCGAAAACCGGCCGGCAGTATTCAGTTTGGATAGGTTCGGATATGCTTCAACGGCTTTGTCGGAGTAGGGCATAATGAGCAGATCGCTGTAGTCCGATACGCCTGTACCACTTAAATGTGTGTGTGAGAAACCAAAAATCACGGAGTCGCTGAAATGATAGCCCGAACAGCCGTCCCAGCCTTCTTTGCGGGTATCGGGACTCAGCTGCATCATGCCAAATGGATATTGCGCACCCGGATACGTGTGGCCGTGGCCGCCGGTTCCAATGAATGGATTGACATATTTTACATAATCGTTTTGGGCAAAAGTGCTGACAGTAAGCAGAAAAAGCAGCGTTGTGAATATTGGTCTCATCTTAGTATTTTTAGGTCAAGGTTGAGGTCAAGGTTAAAGTCAAGTTTGAGCGAACAAAGAAATTAGAATAATGCAGGATACTTCAATCCAAGCTTCACTTCTTACTTCGTAATTCCTTGTTCAGTGTTCATGATTCATTGGGTTTATTGAACAAGCGAAGCAGCGCCAAGAATAGCAGCATCATTGCCGGGCAGGGCTGACCATTTTAGTGCAACTTTATTTTTGTAAATCTGCAACAGAAATTCATTGAAATATTTTTTCAACGGCAGCATGAGCAAATCTCCAGCTTTGGCTACGCCTCCGAAAATATAAATCGACGACGGACTGGTATGGGCTACTGCATCGGCCAGTTTCAACCCAAGGTGCCATGCGGTTTTATCAAAAACTTCAACGGCAATATGGTCGCCCTGTAATGCTGCTTCAGCAATTGTTTTAGATGATAGTTGATCTTTCGGAATTTTGCTAAGAACAGAGTTTTGGCCGTTCTCTGCGATTAATTTGAGAGCTGTTTTTACAATTCCAGATGCCGAGGTGTAAGTTTCAAGACAGCCTTTGCGACCGCATCCACACTGCCGTCCGTAAGGATCAACTATGGTGTGTCCGATTTCACCCGCAAAACCATCGTGACCGTAAATAAGATTACCATTTGCTACAATGCCGCTACCAACGCCGGTTCCCAGGGTGATCATTATAAAATCGTTTTCACCTTTGGCTGCGCCGTAAATTCGTTCGCCCCATGCGGCCGCGTTGGCATCGTTGGTTAGCAATACTTCAGCATCGGGAAAATGTTTTTTTATAAGATCGGCAAAATGAATGACCCCTTTCCATGGAAGATTCGGAGCGAATTCGATGGTGCCATTGTAGAAATTCCCGTTTGGAGCGCCAATGCCGATCCCTTTAAGTACGCATCCTGTCTCACTTACCATGCTTAGTACCATGGCAGAAACTGCGTCAATAAATTCTTCAGCAGTATCAAGACCGACGGTGGGCATGTTTTTTCTCAGCACTATTTCTCCGCTGGGAGTAACCAGTCCTGCAGTGGTATTGGTGCCTCCTATATCAATTCCGCAAACCAATTTATTTTCAATCATAATGAACGGGGTTTATATCCTTTGAAACCATAATAAGCCAGATAAGCATAAGGAATAATGAGAATCAGATACGACATTTGAAGTCCGGTCTGATCGGCCACAATTCCCAAAAATGGCGGTATGAGAGCGCCTCCGAGAATTGCCATCACAAGCAGCGATGAGCCCTGACTTGTGTATTTTCCAAGTTTGTCAATAGCCAGCGTAAAAATATTTGACCACATGATTGAATTGAACAGGCCTATACCGATAATAGCCCACAGAGCCAATTCGCCAGTGCTAAATACTGTGATCAGCAATAACGTTATTATAAAAAGACAGAAAATTCCAAGTGTTCGTGCGGGTTTCGAGCAGCCAAGCATGAAGGCTCCAAAATTCACAGCCATGAGTGCGAAGAACCAGAGTACTCTTTGAATGTCGAGTCCGCTTTCGAGATAGCCAGCGGTGTATATGACAAGGAATCCAAGAATAGCTGCCAGAGCCATCCAAAAATACTTTTTAATACTATTTGGCATTCCGTTTAGCGAGATGGCTCCGATGAAACGGCCTATCATGGCGCCACCCCAATAAAAAGCAAGAAATAGTTTTGCTTCCATTTCGGCATAACCCGCCAGGTCGTTCAGATAGTTGATTATGGTGCTGCCAATGGCCACTTCGCTGCCTACATAAAAGAAAATAGCAATAATTCCAAGAACGAGATGCCTGTATTTCAGCGCGCTGCCGCCATCACTTTTCACTTCTTCGGCTTCGATGCGGGGCAGGTGAGAGAATGCAAATACCAATGCCATCAGAATAAAAACTCCGGCAAATATCAAATAAGGAAGCTGTACACTGGATGCAGAAACTGTGGTTCCACCTTCGGTGAGCACTTGCGCTCCGCTGTTTGTCAAAAGGGGAGTGCCCCATTGCGCAAACAAATGAAAAACGAGATAGCCGCCAACGATAGGTGCAATGGTCGTTCCGAAGGAATTAAAACCCTGCGAAAGATTCAGCCGGCTCGAAGCTGTTTCAGGACTTCCCAGAATGGCAACATAAGGATTGGCAGCAATCTGCAGAATTGTAAATCCGAGACCGAGCACAAATAAGGCAGCCAGGAAAAATCCGTACAGATGCATGTTGGCGGCCGGATAGAACAATAAACAACCGATCGCCGACAGTAGTAATCCCGCAACAATTCCTTTGCGATAGCCGATTTTATTTATTGGATCGCCAAATGCAGAAGAAATGATGAAATACAACAGTGATCCGATGAAATAGGCTCCAAAGAATGCCATTTGTACAAGCATGGCCTGCGCATAATTTAGTTCAAAAACCTTTTTTAAATACGGAATCAAAATATCATTCATGCAGGTGATAAAACCCCAAAGAAAAAACAGGGTGGTCACCAGCGCGAAAATCACTTTTTGTTTTGAAGATGTTGTATTGTTCATACAAGGGAATTTATTGACAAAAATAGGATATTAAATAAAGGGCAGACAGTCCTTTTTTATCAAAATGAATTCTTATATGACGAAAGGATGATTTTTTGATGAAATGGAACGGCTTCATAGTCCTCGAAGGGTACTAGACAGAAGGCTGTCTCAAAAAGAACCTTTCTGCAAAAACAACATTCCACCGTCCGAAAGCGACGAAGGAGCTGTAGGACATGGAACCGTTGATTTTGCTGTGTTACGACGGTTCCATGTTCCGGCATGCAAGTCATTCGTCAACTCAAAAGTTTGCCAGAACGGTGGAATGTCGTAACAATGCTGTCGTTTTGAGACCTTCTCCAGGTGGTAAAACCCATCGAGGGCTATGCCTCAATGTACTTTGCAAGCTCAATCCAGGGCTGCACTTCGGGCAGGGGAGCTGAGAAGGTGAGCATTTTCTTTGAAACTGGATGCGGAAAGGTAAGTCTCCACGACAGCAACGACAAGTTCCCATCGGGGTTTGAGCGCTTTGCTCCGTATTTCAGATCGCCTTTAATAACACAACCAATATGAGCCAGCTGCGCGCGGATCTGATGATGCCTTCCGGTAAGTAAATCTATTTCAACCAGCGAATAGTGATCTGAGCTTCCCAACCAGCGATAACGCAGAACGGCTTCTTTGCTGGATTTTGACGGGTTGTCAACAATAAATGACTTATTCAGTTTTTCGTTCCGCTCAAGATTATTTATCAGTTCTCCTTCTTCCGGCGCAGGTTTAGCGCTTGTGACAGCCAAATATGTTTTTCTGGCCATTCCTTCGCGGAACGATTCATTCAGCCGTTCAAGTGCTTTCGAAGTGCGGGCAAAAACCATCACGCCACCTACAGGCCTGTCGAGCCGGTGTATTACGCCCAAAAACACTTCGCCGGGCTTGTTATATTTTTCTTTAATATATTCTTTTAAAAGATCGGGCAACGTCTCGTCTCCGGTCTTATCACCCTGCGAAATCTCGCCATGCTGCTTGATTATCACCATTACATGATTGTCTTCGTAAAGAATGCGGGATTTTATTGATTTGTTTTCAGACATTATCTTCGTTACACGTTACAAATTTTCAGATTAAATTTCTCTTGACACATTTTCACATCTCCATATTTCCACATCATTTTGTTACAAACGTTACACGTTACAATTGTTACACAATACAGACGTTACAAATTTTCAAATTATCAGCACAATACCACATCAGCACATCAGCATATTAGTATTGCTCTTTATCGCTCGGAAAATCTTCAGTTTTAACGTCATGAATATAATTGGTTACCGCACCGGTTATTTCAGCAAAAAGGTTGTGATAGCGACGCAAAAAACGTGGAGAAAAGTCCTGATTGATTCCAAGCATATCATGCAGCACCAGCACCTGACCGTCGCAATGGTGGCCGGCTCCGATGCCGATGGTTGGAATTTTAAGACTCTGACTAACTTCCTGAGCCAATTTAGCCGGAATCTTTTCCAAAACAATTCCGAAGCATCCGGCTTTTTCGAGCAATAAAGCATCTTCTCTTAGTTTCTTTGCTTCTTCCTCTTCCTGAGCACGGACCGAATAAGTGCCAAACTTATAGATGGATTGCGGTGTGAGCCCAAGATGTCCCATAACAGGAATTCCAGCCGACAGAATACGCTTCACACTTTCGATAATTTCTTTGCCGCCCTCCATTTTTATGGCGCTGGCACCGGCTTCTTTCATAATGCGAATGGCCGATTGCAAAGCTTCCTTCGAATCACCCTGATAGGTCCCGAAAGGTAAATCAACGACAATCAGCGCGCGATCTACTCCACGCACCACCGACATGGCGTGATAAATCATCTGCTCAAGCGTGATTGGCAATGTTGTTTCGTTTCCAGCCATGACGTTCGAGGCTGAATCGCCCACGAGAATAATATCGATGCCGGCTTTATCAATGATTTTCGCCATAGAGAAATCATAAGCTGTCAGCATGGCGATTTTCTCACCCTTGAGCTTCATTTCCTGCAGCACATGGGTCGTTATTTTTGGCAATGTTCTGAAATCAGTCATTTCAATTTATTTAATGCAACAAAGATAGAGATTATAAGAAATACAAATACAGCCCGATATTCCAGGGCGATGATATATGATTAAAATAGCAAAACACAATTTCAATCAGAAAACTGCTTCTATTCATCTGGCAATTTTCTGAAAATTCAGTTCGGCAAACCGATAGTCTTAATTAAAAGTTTTGAACTATTGATCTCTGCTGGCTTTATCTTTTTTCTTGGCAGCTTTATCGAGACGTTTTTCTTTTAAAGTCTTTGTCGGAGCTTTTTTCACCGATTTTTCCTTAAGTGTTTTTTCCTTTGACATAGCTTGATGTTTTTGGATTTGTTGTGACAAAGATAAAATTTATTTCTGCAGAAATCAAAAATTCGTGATGTATTATTTTCATGTTTGTGAACTCATTTAAAAGCTATTTCTGTCAGAAACGAATGAGTTACAACAGGGCAAAGGTATTATTGAACAGGTGATTATCCTATTGGGGATAAAAAATATGAATCAGCAATTGTATTCAAGAATTTCAGTTGGGGACGAAAAATAGGTACAATAGCATTATAATGTATCGATGTCCCGGCATGCAAATTTTTTTGGTACATCAAGAACAATATAAACAATGGATGTCCTGCTATCCACAAAATACAGGTGCATCAATAGAGTTATAAACCAAGAATGTCCAGTTAGGGACAAAATATTGGTGCATCAGAAACATTATAATCCGCAAATGTCCAGTTAGGGACAAAATATTGGTGCATCAGAAACATTATAATCCGCAAATGTCCCGTTAGGGACAAAATATTGGTGCATTAGAAACATTGTAATCCGCAAATGTCCCGTTAGGGACAAAATATTGGTGTATTAGAAACATTGTAATCCGCAAATGTCCCGTTAGGGACAA